>JAAYUT010000489.1 GCA_012517485.1 Candidatus Atribacter fermentans | reverse complement strand
ATTTTTCCTGAAGGATAAAAATGACAGAACAGAAGATATCCTCCTGCTCGTAGATGACGGTAAAATTTTTCTTCCAATGGTAAGAGAACATTTTTCCCACCTAAGTAATAGAGAATCTCCGAAGCTAAAACCAGGTCAAAGGTTCCATCAATATCCTCTCGAGTGATATCCAATTTTTGTAAGTGAATTTTACTACCATAATCTTTGAGTCTCTCTCTGGCTCTTAATAGAGCGGTTTCCGAAATATCAACACCAAATACTTCTTTACCCTTGCTTAAAAGAAGCTTTGTAAATAACCCTTCGCTGCAACCAATTTCCCAAATTGTTTGGACATCACTGGGAATTGCCTCAAGGGTTTTTTGATATTTTTCTTTTTCAAACTCGTAATTTTCATAATTCCAGGGATCAGTTTTTTTCTGATAAAGCTCTTCGAAATGCTTTTCATTAAAATAGAGGTGAAGAAAAGGGGTAAGGAGTCGCCATCCTAAATTCTCTAAACTCGATTTGGTACGTCGTAATAGGTTATCAAATTTCATTTTTTGCTCGTTTTTCCTTTTTTTATCCATGTGGTTTCTGGAATATTATATTTTATTATTTTTTAGAAAATACATTAATAGGCGCAATGAATTGTCGCCCCTACATTTATTCAAATTATTGATGGGGTTCGATTTATTAAGCCCATTCTAAATCCGTCATTCAGAATGTGTCTCTATTATTCTGATATTTATTTACCCCCACTTATGTTAATATTTTATAAAAATATTGGGAATAGATAACCATAAACTGAAGATAGATGCACTGTTACCTCCACTTTCATGCTATTCTTGGAGTATGAAAGGTATTATGTCACAGCCTGATTGCGAGGAGCATCTTGTGCGACGTGGCAATCTCATCCACCACACTCTGTCATTGCGAGGAGCGTCCTGTGCGACGTGGCAATCTCATTCTTTTAAAGTTTTTATTAAAAAAAGAATTGAAAAAGATGAGATCCTCACGGCTTCACAAAGCGAAGCCTCAGGATGACGGGTGTGGTGTCGAATGAGATCCTCACGGCTTCACAAAGCGAAGCCTCAGGATGACGCCTCAGCTTTAGATGAGATCCTCACGCCATCGTAAAGCGAGGGCTCAGGATGATTGATGAAAGGCACACCACCTAACCCCCCTCAATGGGGGAAGAAGTTGAACAGTTCCCCTCCGTGGAGGGGTACCGTTTTACGGTGGGGAGGGTGCCTTTATCTTTTAGTTTCATCGTTTTTAACCCTTTCCATACTTTTCAGGATAGACCCTCATGCTGCTTTTACGGCACCAGTTGAGGATGAGAACAAAGATTCAGCATGCCATGGCATGCAGCTATCTTAATCAGGCGTAATTAATTGTCACCCCACAGAATGAAATCCACTTAAAAATAATCTGGAACGGGGAGATAGATGCGATTGATATCGATATCCCCGTAGGACTTAACCATTACCGTTTCTTTCGGATCCTTACTGGCTTTTAATCCTAAATAATTAGCCACCGGTAAAGACAAATCGAGGTGAATCTCTTTCCCAAGATGATAAGCCCAATCCTGGAAAAGCATTAACAAGCCTTTTTTATCAATTTTCTTATCCCAAATTATTTCAAATACCTTGAAATATTCCTCTCTATCCAATCCATAGAAAATCGTAAAATGACCGATTTCATTTTTTAAAAGAAACCAACCTGCTTTTCCCCCATTATTATGAAACATTGAACTCCATTGGTTCCATTCCTCCCTACCCCTCATATAAGCCAAATTATGGAAGGGAGTAATCATCTGAAAATCTTGATAGAATGAACGGTATGTATCAAGTATGTTTTCATAAGTTATATTTTGGCAAGTAATAGGGTATTTGGCAATAGCCGGAGATTCAATAACAACCTCATACTTACCAATCTCTTGAAATCCCCACCTTTTATAATACTCAGGAATCTCAGTTATTAATATAAGAAATTTGTACTTTTGGATTTCGGCTTCTTTCAAAACCTTTTCCATTAGTTGACCAGCCAATCCCTGACCACGAAAGTCTGGATCAGTCGCCACGTTAGCAATTCCCGCTGCAAGAATCATTCTTTCATTATCAATAAAGAGGCAAGGAAGACACCAAAGGGTTGCAAGAGTTTGATTGCTCCCTTTGATTGAATAAATATGATAGGGGGTAAAAAATGGATGGTATTTTAGGAAACTATAATAGTATTTTTCATCATCTTTTGGGAAGATTTTTTTCAGGAATTCGGCATTTTTCGGAAAGGTTTCATAGGTTTCACGAATGATCTCCATAAAAATCCTCACTCTATTTTGTTTATACAAATTATACTAT
>JAAYUT010000488.1 GCA_012517485.1 Candidatus Atribacter fermentans | reverse complement strand
TTTCATCTACGTTATGACCAGCGGAGGACCAGGTGGCAAAACAGAAACTATTGGTTTTTTGAGTTATGAGAGAACTTTTCGTCATTTTAACATGGGACAAGGCTCAGTTATAGCTATTTTTCTTCTCTTAGCCGTCCTTGCTTTTTCATGGTATTTCATTAAAACCCTTCAACTTCAATTACAAGAGCAAGCTAAATAAATAGAAAAACCAATTTGTCAATAAAACCATAGCATGAAAGGGAACCAATCTTATGAAACAACCGGTAACCTATAAAAAAATACTTTTCTGGATGCTTTTTTATTTTGTCCTCATTTGCGTTATTCTCTTTTTCGTCTTTCCGATCTTTTGGATCGCTACCACCTCTCTTAAACAGCGTGTTGATGTGTATACTGAAAAACCGGTTCTTCTCTTTCGGGCAACCTGGGAAAACTATCAGCGTGTCTTTCAGCTTCAAGACTTTAGCCGTTATCTTTTCAATAGCTTTATTGTTGCCGGAAGTGTTACTCTCATCATTATGTATTTTGGAGCACTGGCTGCCTATGCTCTCACTCGCTGGCGTTTTGCTGGATATAATTGGGTATCCTTAGCAATCATCTCAGCTCGGATGTTTCCGCCTATTGCTCTCCTTCCTTCCTTCTTTTTATTCGCCTCCCGTTTGGGCTTAGTCGATACTCGACAGGTATTAGTATTTGCCCATGCCATCTATGGATTACCTTTTATTGTTTTTATGCTCGCTGGCTTTTTCCGCCAAATTCCCAGAGATTTAGACGACGCCGCTCTGATTGATGGGTGTAGCCGCTGGCAGCTTTTTAACCAAATCATGCTTCCCAGTGTAGCTCCTGGTTTGGCAGCAGCCGCGATTCTCTCATTTGTTTACTCCTGGAATGAATTTCTTTTTGCTTTGGTTCTTACCCGGGCTTCCACCAAAACTTTACCAGTGGTAATTTCAGAATTCATCGGCTTTGTTCAAGTTGATTGGCAGGGGTTAACTGCCATGGCAACAATTTTAATAATCCCATCGATTATCATCACTTTTGCCACTCAAAGATATCTGGTTCGAGGGTTAACTGCTGGAGCAGTCAAATATTAGTAAGCCAAGGAGGAAAAGGGAAATGAAACAAGACTTATGGGAAACTATAAAAAAATATTATTTCCATTGGTGGAACAATGATTTCCTTGATCGTATTCCCTTTTGGGTATCAGCTCCCAAAGATGATCCTCAATCACAGGAAGTTCTCTTTGGAAAACGTTTATGGATACAAGAAAAAGAAAAATTTAACACTCAAAAAATTATTCAAAACGCCAGGGAAATACTCCGAGCCACTTTCTATGGAGGCTTAGCTTTCCCTTGTTATTTTCCTAATTTTGGAACCGATGTTTTTTCTGCCTATTTGGGTGCAGAAATGGAATTTTCCGAAATCTTTCCACCAGTTGCTACTGGACCGTCTTTTATCAAAGAAGATGTTATTTCAGTCTCCTGGGCAAAGTGGGGTCACCCGGTT
>JAAYUT010000487.1 GCA_012517485.1 Candidatus Atribacter fermentans | reverse complement strand
GGAGTTCCAACTAACTGTAAATCCTCAAAATGAAGCCGCAATTCTTTAAATTTTTCTAAAAAATGACTTTTCGTTTCCTCAAATATTGAGGGAATCAAACTTGCAGGAAGCTCTTCAACTCCTATTTCTAATAGGAAATTCCTTTTATCAACCATAATTTACTTTCACCTAATTTAATTTTTTCAACCAGGGGAAACCCATTTTTTCTCTTTGCTGGTAATACAGCCTGGCACATTGGTTGGCAAGCTGTCGAATTCTTCCCATATACTGACTTCTTTCCAATACACTAATTCCACCTCGTGAGTCAAGAAGATTAAAGGTATGAGAACATTTCAAAATATAATCATAAGCGGGCATTATCAGTTCTTGTTCTAAGAGCCGTTGAGCTTCCTTTTCATAGGATTCAAAAAGCCTAAAAAGAATATCTGTTCCATTTCGCTCAAAGCTATAAATCGAGTGTTCTCTTTCTTCCTGCCAACGAACATCACGATAAGTAAGAGTTTCATTCCATTGAATATCAAAAACATTTTCTTTTTCTTGTAAATACATGGTGATTCGTTCCAAACCATAGGTAATTTCCACCGAAATCGGTTTGAGGTCTAATCCTCCAGCTTGTTGAAAATAGGTAAATTGAGTAATTTCCATCCCATCTAACCATACTTCCCATCCCAAACCCCAGGCTCCCAGAGTGGGAGATTCCCAGTTGTCCTCAACAAAACGGATATCGTGCTCAGCAGGATTAATCCCCAAATCATATAAACTATTTAAATAAATATCCTGGATATCGGAAGGAGATGGTTTAATGATGACTTGATATTGATAGTGTTGATAAAGGCGGTTAGGATTTTCTCCATAACGTCCATCTGCCGGCCGTCGTGAAGGCTCACAATAAGCAACGCCCCAAGGTTCTGGTCCGATGACCCGAAGAAATGTTGCTGGATTCATGGTTCCAGCGCCAACTTCAATATCATATGGTTGTTGAATAATGCAGCCGTTTTTTTTCCAAAATTGACTAAGGGTTAAAATAATATCTTGAAAGTATATGGTATCATCACCTACCCCGAAACACACCAAGGTATTAATATATCAGTTGCTTTTATGGGTGTCAACTTGCTTCTTGATAACGCTCAAGAAATATTTTCCACTCGGTAATCCTTTTCCCAACATGATATGTAAGAAACTCGGATATGATTCGATCAAGATAGGCAAATTGGTTTTCTTGAAGTTGAATGGATAGGCATGAAGCACAGGAAAAAATCAATATCTTCGCCAAGAGAGACATCATCTCTGAGGACAAATAATGAATATCAGTTTTCGATGAAGAACACTTTTCACAAACCATGCCACCAGATGAAGCGCTCCAACCTGGAGGAATCTTTTTAAAACGTTTTCCGCAAATGGCACAAAACTGAATCCGAGGAAGAAACCCCAAAAAACGAATTAAGTCAATTCGAAATTTTAAGCTTAAAATAGAATAGTTCTCACATTTCATAGATAAATCAAGGTAAAAGAGGATGGTTTCAAAAATCCTTTCATCAGGTTCTTCTTGCTCATAACAACGGTCAACTGTAAATAAAAGATAATTGGCAAATACCCACTGATCGGTTTTTTTGCCGATTTCTCTATAACATTCAACAATTTCTGCTTGAGAAAGGACTGGCATTCCCCGACTTTCATAAAACATAAAGTTCGAGATTGCCGGGCAATCAAGAGCCGGACCAAAACGGTTCCCAACCTTTCTAGCTCCTTTGGCAACCACCTGTATCTTTCCTTTTTTTCGAGTAAACAGGGTAATAATTCTATCTAATTCACCAAAATTTATACTTTTTAAAACGATCCCTTGATCTTTCCAGTAACGAGTCGTAGTTTTCATCATCGGATAG
>JAAYUT010000486.1 GCA_012517485.1 Candidatus Atribacter fermentans | reverse complement strand
TTAGTTGTTGCTCTCGTCCAAATGGAATCGGTAGTTGGAAAAATTGACACAAATCTATCCAAAATTAAAAAATATATTGATGATGCAACTTTTCATAAGGTTGACATTATATGTTTTCCTGAACTCTCAATAACCGGATATTCTCCAAAAAATAGCCCAGAATTTGCTGAAATAATACCTGGTTATAGTTCTAAGATTTTATCTCAATGGGCTCAAGAGAAACAAATCACTATACTGTCTGGCATCTGTGAAAAAAATCATAACCTCAATCCCTATATTACTCATGTTGTTTGTATGGCCAATGGAAATATTTTTACATATCGCAAAACCCACTTAGCGCCTCATGAACTTTCATTCTTTACTCCTGGTGATGAATTACCCATTTTTGAGATTCCTCAAGTTCGTTTTGCTATTGAAATTTGCTGGGAACTTCATTTTCCCCAATTAACTACCTTTCTTTCTCTTCAAGGAGCTGAAATAATTTTTTGTCCATATGCATCGGCACGAACTCCAAAAGACCGACAACAATCCTGGCATATCTTTCTTCCAGCCAGAGCTTATGATAATCGTGTCTTCATTGCCAGTTGTAACGCAATTGGAAAGGATTTTGGTGGAGGTTTACTCATTTGTGATCCAGAGGGGAATATTGTTATTGAAGACTACCAAGGAAAAGAGAGTATGATAATTGCCAATCTCGATCCCTTAAGAATTGAAAATATTCGAGATCCCAATAACCAATCACTTTTTCAAAGTTTCTACCCAAAATTTTTAAGAAACGAGCTTTTTAAAAAATGAGCAAAACCAATCGACCATTATCGAATATTATAAGAGAAAAAATTTGATATTTTATGAGGGGGAGTTTTCGCGGACTTTTCTTATTCATCATAAAATTGATGGTATAAACCATCATCTAAATTCACGAAATCAACTTTCAAATTCAATCGAAGCCATAAATCAGTAGCTAAAAATACTCTTTTTTGCTGTTCTTTACTTAAATGCCCCTTCCAAACAAAAAATACATTAATCGGTTCGCTAAAGGGACTTTTTTGGATAACCGCTTCCAAGCGATTAAAATAGTAATCCTTTTCTAAGTCTTCAATCATATTCAAGATAACTTGATTATTAACAGGTCTCTGATATCTATTTTTTATTTCCTTGATGATGAACTGGAGCTTCTCATCGTCAATTTTATATTCATTTCCTTTATCTAAGAAAACACCAACTTGCTTTCCATCAACTTGAATCACTAATTGAGGAAGTTGGTGCGCAATAACTTGAAATCGTTCTAAAATCTGCCGGACCGTCTCTTTCAAATCCATTTATATTTACTCCATAACTCATTTTTTGGATATAATAATTAATCGGCAGATTATATAAATTCTTTATTTCTTGATTAAAAATAAGTTTAAAATAAACAATAATCGGACTATAGTTGTCTAAATTGGACGACTAAATGGCTACAATAAAATATAAAATGAAAGGAATATAGTACAATAATATTTCTGATTAAGGGTTTAAATTTTGTTGTAATGAATAATCCACAAACCCAAAAGGAGGTTTTTTTATATGATAAAGTTAGTACTCGTTCGTCATGGAGAAAGTATTTGGAATAAGGAAAACCGTTTTACCGGGTGGACAGATGTTGATTTATCCGATAAAGGCATAGAAGAAGCCCACACAGGCGGGAAAGCCTTAAAAGAACAGGGATTTACTTTTGACATTGCTTTTACTTCGGTTTTAAAAAGAGCGATTAGGACTCTCTGGATCATCCAAGATGAAATGGATTTAATGTGGATCCCAGTTGAAAAATCTTGGCGTTTAAATGAACGTCATTATGGTGCTTTGCAAGGTCTAAATAAGGCTGAAACCGCTGCAAAATTTGGAGAAGAACAGGTAAAAATTTGGAGGAGAAGTTACGATATTCAACCTCCGGCTTTAGAAAAATCTGATCCTCGGTTTCCAGGCAATGACCCACGCTACCAAAATCTTGATGAAAAAGATCTCCCATTGACTGAATGTCTAAAAGATACTGTTGCTCGCTTTCTTCCTTACTGGCATCAAACCATTGCTCCAACAATTCAATCGGGTAAAAAAGTACTTATTGCTGCTCATGGAAACAGCCTGAGAGCTTTGGTAAAATATTTAGATAATATTTCTGATGATGAAATTATTGGTTTGAATATTCCCACTGGAATACCTTTGGTTTATGAGTTAGATGAATCTTTAAAGCCAATTCAACACTATTATATTGGGGATGAAGAAACAGTTCGAAAGGCTATGGAAGCTGTAGCCAATCAGGGAAAGGTAAAAAAATAATTTTCAGGTCGGCCTTCTCAACGAAGGGGTAAGGCGATATTGGCGAAACACACCGAGGTGGCGAGAGGGAAATTTTTTCCTTCTCCCTTGATGAAAGAAAGTCAGGATAAGGGTGAAATTTCTATATAAACCATCATTGCGAGGAGCGTCCTATGCGACGTGGCAACCTCATTTACTGAGTCTGTCATTCTGAGGAGTCCGGTGACTTTGACCAGATGACTTGAGAATCTCATCCTTTTAAAGTTTTTATAAAAAAAGAATCAAAAAGGTGAGATCCTCACGGCTTCAAAAAGCGAAGCCTCAGGATGACGGGTGTGGTGCCAGGTGAGATCCTCACGGCTTCAAAAAGCGAAGCCTCAGGATGACGGGTGTGGTGCCAGGTGAGATCCTCACGCGGAAAAGCACCGTTCAGGTTGACTGATGAAAAGCA
>JAAYUT010000485.1 GCA_012517485.1 Candidatus Atribacter fermentans | reverse complement strand
TTTCAATTGCATATTCTATATCGTGTTGATTAACAACCCGTGAGGTGACCATGCGAATTACAGTTGGTTTTGTTAAGGTCACCAAGACTCCTTTATCTTTCAATTTATCAAGAAAAAGTCTGCCAGAGAAACCAGTTTCAGCAATATCAACTAATATGAAATTGGTTTGTACTTGATTGAAATCGATTTTTATTCCTGGAAGAGAAGAGAGACCCTGAGCTAAACGAATCGCATTTTGATGGTCTTCTTTGAGCATTTGAATATTTTCTTTTTGGAGTGCTACAATTCCACAGGCAGCTAACCATCCGGTTTGACGCATTCCTCCACCCAGCATTTTTCTAAATCTTTTGGCTTTCTCAATAAAATCATATTGACCAGCAAGAATTGAACCAACTGGAGCACCTAAACCTTTGGATAAGGAAACCATAACCGAATCAGCATAACTGGTTAATTCACGTACATCTATGTTTAAAGCAACTGCTGCATTGAAGAGTCGGGCTCCATCGCAATGTACAGGGATTCTTTTCTTTTGGGCAAAGTGATATAAAGCTGTAACTTTTTTCAATGGTGGAATAATCCCTCCATAACGATAATGAGTAATTTCAGTACAAATAAGGCTGGTACGTGGATAATGGATATCATCGGCTCGAATTGCTGATTCTACGGCTGAAACATCTGGAATACCCGAAGGATCTTCAATACCACGAAACATCAATCCACCAACCATAGCCCCACCTCCCGTTTCTGAAATCCGTATGTGAGCATTTTCTTCACAGATTAATTCGTCACCACGGCTGGTGTGAGTGAGAAGAGCAATCAAATTTCCCATGGTTCCACTTGGAACAAATATTGAGTCTTCCTTGCCGAGAATTTCTGCTGCAAGAGTTTCTAACTGAACTTGATTGGGGTCTTCACCATATACTGAATCACCCAAGGTAGCTTTAAAAGCTGCATCGACCATAGCAGGGGTCGGGAGGGTTATAGTATCTCGCCTTAAATCGACAATTTTCATTTTATTCCACCTTCTGGCAACCTTTTAATGGGTTTTTGATAAAGAGGCCTATTCATTCTCTAAGAAATGATGTAAATATCTCTTTGAACATCTCTTTTTTATCTTCTGTAATCATTTTACCCTCTTTACTTTCATCTATACAATATCCCCAAATACTTGATGTTAAAACTCTCATTAATTCCTTTCCAGATATAATGTGACCTTTGATAGTAATGACGTCGCCAATGGTATCTCCAAAATTATCACGAAATAATTGGAACTTATCCATAACTTTTTTAAACCGTTCCAGAGTATTATGGTGATGGAGGAAATCATACCCTGCTCGCTGAAATACCGTCATTAATTCACGTTCTTCCATAATGAAACTAAATAATTTATCGATGATGCTGGCTACTCTTTCTTTTTGATTTTTTTCGATAGAAATATCTTTTACTTTCTCCATGGCTTGGAGTATTACCTGATCGATGAGACCTACCATTAAATCTAATTTGCTATTAAAATAGTAATAGATAGTTGATTTTTTAACTCCTGATCGATCTGATATTTCTTCTAAAGTTGCTTCAAAATAACTCTTTTCAGCAAAAATTTTTTTTGCTGCTTCTAAGATTCTTTGTTTTTTATCGATCAAATACATCACCTTACATTTATTTTCTTTTTTATTAATCATTCGAGTGATTAATAAAAATCGTGATCTATCCTGGAAATAAATGAGTAAGTAAAAAGTGATGAAACAAAAAAGTGAAAGGCACACCCCCCTGAATCCCCCCTCAATGGTGGAAGAAGTTGAACAATTCCCCTCCCCGTGGAGGGGTGCCGCTTTCGCGGCGGGGAGGGTGCTTTTATCCGTCATCCTGAGCCCTCGCTTTTCGAGGGCGTGAGGATCTCATCTTTTTCTATTTTCTTCTTCAAAAAACGTTAAAAGGATGAGATTCTCACGTCGCCTAAGACGCTCCTCAGAATGACGGAGTGGGTGGATGAGATTGCCACGTCGCACAAATCGCTCCTTGCAATGATGGAGCAGTGAAAATTCAAATCCCCCTGACCTCCTTTTCGAAAGACGGGAGATTGATTCCTGAATAATGGTTTCATCCTCATCTAGTTCTGCCAAAGTAGCATGTCCGTCTATACTGAAAACCCACGAGCATGAAAAATCAAGCCTCTTTAAAAGATATTTCAACATTATTAAGGCGTAAATTCATATTCTCTAAAACACATATTTAACACTTAAAGATATAGTATCTCCTGCCATGGAAAACATTGAAGTGGCAGGGCCACTTGAGACTGAATAGGAAAAGGTAACAGACCAATTATCTTTTGGTTTATAATCGGTACCAATTATGTTAATCATACTTCCGTCTTCAAGACTAAGGATGGAATTTAAAAAAGGCTTCCATTTGTTATCAGGACTAGGCTTCTCAAGCCTTAAGAAAAGATACGAAGATACATCTTTTCCTTCTTCATAAGGAGTTCCCAACAAATATATCAAGTTATAATAAGTATTATCTTCGGCAGTATAATCGGCACCGACACTGGCTTTCCAGTACATCTCATCAAATACA
>JAAYUT010000484.1 GCA_012517485.1 Candidatus Atribacter fermentans | reverse complement strand
TGCTAAGCAGCCCGAAGATCTTTTCAAAAAATCAAAATGACTTATGGTCGATATTCGATATAACTCCCTGGAACGATTTGATCGTTTTTACACTCAAACTCTGCCCATAGTTTTCCACTTTCATACCATTTTTTCCAAGAACCTTCTCTTAAATTATTTTTATAAAAACCTTCCGATTCCTTATTTCCATTTCGGTAGTTTTTCATCCACAAGCCATTTTTTTGATCATCCTGATAAGTCCCTTTTTGACCGATTATTCCATTATCATACCAAGAAACCCACACACCAACTTTTTTCCCATTCTGATATTCTCCTTCACTCTTTTTTTGCCCATTTTCATACCAGCTGATTTCTAAACCGTTTTTTACCCTCGTCCCATCAGGACGAATGAAATAAGTGTATTGAATTTTCATTTTGCCGTTAGGATATTTTTCCTGATGAGTCAAACTTTTTGCTCGAGATTCGTTGGTACTTATGGTTGGAGTGACCATTGGATCTGGGATAATTTCAACTTTTAGTTTCTTCATAGCAATCATCTGGCCATTGCTCCGATTAAAAGCTTTCACTGTTATTTCATATTTCCCTGTTTGAGAAAAAATATGAGACATTTCCCCTTGTGAACTATCCTTTATTTTTGACCCATCGCCAAAATTCCACTGAAATTTGATGTTTTTTATCGAAGTGGGAATATTTTCAAGAGAAGCTTTAAATAGGTATTCTTTCCCTATCTTCCCATTAAGTAACGATGATGGCTCAACAATCATATCTGCAAGTTCAACCTGAAAGGGAGTGCTGGTTGGAATTGGAGTTGGTAATTCACCCGAGCTTGAAACGGTCTCGCTCTCACTGCCAATGAGATGAAACATTCCACTTAAAACAGTCCCAGGAAATAGAGTCTGATTCTGATCAAGAAGTTTTAGTTCTTCGAGTAATAGCATTGACTGGGAAGGACTTTTATCCCGATTGACCACCCGAAATTCAAGTGTCGCAATTGAACCTCGGTCTTTCAATAATTTTTGGTTATTTGTTTGGGTAATATTCAAACGGATGCGACCAACATCCACAATTTCTGCTCGAGTTAGCCAATCATTATTTATTTCTCCGGGATTTACTTTTAAAAACTCAAGAAGTTTCGGGTCAAAGGTTAAAATCATTTCTATATGGCTAATTTTTTGAGACCCATTGAAGTAAACTGGTATTTGTATAATCTCTTGGGATTTTCCTCCGATGAAAGGAAGCGATATAGTAGTCATCGGTGGCGGTTCTACTGTTGTAAAGGTAAAAATTAAATTATCCAATATGGCATTCCCCTGTTTATCCATTATGGATTGATTCGGCAATATAATTTGATACGTTGTTTTTACTTCTAAATTCATTCGCGGTTTTATCAATAAAGCATTATCTTGAATTTCAATCTCAAACTGAATTGACTTCTTATTCTGATCGGAAAAAGTAATGGTTTGAAATCGTGGACCAGGTTGAATGAACTCGTCGAAATGAATTTCAATTTGAGCATCCACTGAAACTTCAACAGCTCCAGTTTGAGGATGAGTGA
>JAAYUT010000483.1 GCA_012517485.1 Candidatus Atribacter fermentans | reverse complement strand
TAAAAGACTCGCTTCGAGTACCAAAGTCACTGCTTCTTGAGTGGTCATAAAATATCGCTTCATTGCCGGATCAGTTATGGTAAGGGGTTGATTCTTCTGTAATTGATTCTTCCAGACTTCTAAGACATTCCCCCGGCTTCCTAAAACATTTCCAAAGCGAACCACAACCATCCTGGTAGTTGAAAAATTTTTCGCTGCCGAAGAAACCAAAATTTCAGCCATCTTTTTACTCATGCCCATCATGTTTTCCGGTTCCACTGCTTTATCGGTTGAAATAACCACAAGCTTTTCTACACCTCCGCCCATGGCTTCAATGCAATTCAACGTACCGACCACATTCACTAAAAATGCTTCTTCGTGGTTCTCTTCCATCAAGGGTACATGTTTATAAGCCGCAGCATGAAAAATATAATTGGGCTGGTACGTTTCCACTATATTTCTAAGACGACCTAGATATCGAATATCGGCAACCAAAGGATGAACCTGAGTTAAACTGATTAGTTCATTATTGAGGTCAAAAATACCAGTTTCGTTATTATCTAACAATATGAGTTCAATTCCGCTAATAGCTAACTGCCGACTAATTTCGCTCCCAATCGAACCACAGGCTCCAGTAATCAATATCCGTTTTCCTGAAAAACTAGCAGCGACTTTCTGCATATCAAAAAAAACCGGATCACGGGATAGCAAATCTTCCATTTTAAATGGTCGCAAGATGTTAAATGATATCTTTTTCCCAATTAATTCGTATATACCTGGCATAACTAAGGTTTCAATTTTAAGCGGAGAAACTAAATCATAAACCCTTTGAATAATTTTTCTCCCGGCACTGGGTATGGCCACAACAACTGTATCAATATTTTTCTTCCTAATAATTTCAGGGAGTTTATCGATTTTCCCCAATACTCGGATCCCATGGAGATGGGAATTTATCTTTCTGGCATCGTCATCAACAAAACCAACCACTCGATAACCTAACTCAATGTGTCGATTGATTTCCCGGTAGATTTTTTCTCCGGCATCACCAGCCCCAACAATCAAGGCTTTTTTGGTATCTTTTTTGAATATTCTAATTGACCTTTCAGAATAATAGCCAATAACAAAACGGGGGATGAGCATAATTCCAAAGATAATTATAGGTGATAAAAGAAAAACTGAACGAGGAAAGGTTCCACGAAAGAAAAGAAATATGCCGGCGACAAAAAAAGCGGATTCTAAAAATAGAAGCTTAATGAGTTGAACTATTTCTCTGAAACTGGTATATCTCCAAATCTGTCGGTAGGTTTGATAATAGAATATAAAAAATAAACCGAGAATACAATGAACCACCGTTCCCCAAAAAAGAGCTTCCTGGTAACGGTTAATGACAGTATAGATATTGAGATCCAGACGCAACCAAAGAGCGACAATGGTGGCGAAGAAAAAGGCTAAAAAATCAATGATAAATTTTATTCTCGTCGAGAACATATTCCAAATCTTTCCTTACGTAACCTTATTAATATTTCAAATAATCAATTCTGTTTCTCAATCTATATTAAAAAACTGCTGCCAACAGCTTCCATTACAAGTAAAAAAGAAGTCCCCTTCATCAATCGAGAAAATACCAGAATAGGTGAAAAATTGATTCAAAAAAAACTGAAAGGCACACCCCCTGCATCCCCCCCTCAACGGAGGAACGAATTCAACAATTCCCCTCCGTGGAGGGGTGCCGCTTTCGCGGCGGGGAGGGTGCCTTTAATTCGTCATCCTGAGGATTCGTCATTCGAATCCGTGAGGATCTCATCCTTTAATTTTCTCCCCCTCGCCCCATCGCCCCCTCTCCCCATCGGCTTTTAAGGGCGTGGCAATCTCATTCAACCGCTCCGTCATTGCGAGGAACGAAGTGACGTGGCAATCTCTTAAGAACAATTCTTTTACTTTTTCATTAGTAAATGAAAACCCACGGAGTTAATAAACCATGCCACCAAAGATTAAAAAATGTAAGAGCGTGATCCATTACTTCTTAATTTAAAGAAAGCAACAAGAACTGGAATCCCTTCATGCTTTTTTATACTGTTTCATCTTATCTAAGAATTCGGCAAAAAAGGCTATAAATATTGCCAAGAAAAGACCAGCTACGGCTGCCACTGCCAAAATAATCTTGGAAGAAGAAATCGCAGTTGCTTCGGTAGGTGGAATAGCCGCAGAAAG
>JAAYUT010000482.1 GCA_012517485.1 Candidatus Atribacter fermentans | reverse complement strand
TTTCATCTTCTTTTAGTTCACCTGAATCAAAACTACAACTAAATACTATTGTATTAGAATCTTTGATGACATCATAATCACCCACAAATTTTATTTGATCCATATTGCATTTAGAAGATTCTTCTTCTGTTAAATTAACATTAAATACTATATCCCACCCTATAGTGGTCTTTTCAAATTTTACCATTTCGGTGTCCACTTTACTCCCTCCTATTTCTAATCTATGTATTATAATTATTTATTCTCTTTGGGTTCTCCCAGTTGTTTATAACTATCAGGTAAACGACCTGTGATATAATCAAAGAACCCTCTATTAGATAAATCGCTAATAACTTTCTGCTGCTCGTTGATTTCTTCAAGTGCTGTTCTTAAACGTTCCTGAAGATGGTCATGTTTATTCCTTAAACGATTATGATCAGCCTGGAGCTCCTTAAATTTAGAAACCTGATCCTCTATGAGTTCCAGCTCCTTAATTCTCACTTTAGCGGTTGATAATTCTTGCTCTAGAGTCTTGACTCTTGCGTCAGAATTATCAACATTTTCTTTAAATTCTGTAACCTCATTTTCCAGGTTCTGGATCTTGGTTTTATAGAGGGCAACTTGGTTGTTTAAAGCTGAGATTTCATTCTCTCTGCCCAGGCGAATTTCTTCCAGGTCCTTGAGCTCAGTCTTTAGATCCTTCACCTGGGTCTGAGATGTTTCCAGACTTTCTTCAAGATTTTTAATTTTATGATCCTTTAAAAAAAGTTCGTGGTCTTTTTCCCCTTCTAATTCAGTTAAATGAGACTCAAGATCCAATATTTGATTTTTACGTGAATTACTAATATTCTCTAATTCGTTAAAATCGGTCTCTGATAAAATGATTACTGGTTCATCATTTTCAAATCCATGATTACCAGTAAGAGTAATTAAGTATTGCTTGCTTTTTTTCCTTTGATAACATTTGACTTTTGTTTGATATTTAGCCAATTTTACCACCTTTAGTATATATTAGATCTCTACGTAAAAATATTATACGGTCCGGGGTGGAATATTAGGATATTACGTAACTTTATAATATCTATCAAATATCATTTACTAAAATAGTTGTTGGACTTTCATCGGCTTTTTGAATAGTTATATTTTTATTCACACTATTTTCAACAGTCAAATAGATATTAATGTTGTTTTTAATTGCTGAAGAATTATTTGAAGTGCTCTGGGGTGTTTCTCCAGGTGCTGCAAACACTGGATCCAAAGTTTTTTCTGTTAATATTTGCCCTGCCCCTGTTGTAAACAGAAAAAGTGGTATCACCAGGAACAAAATGAAAATAAAAACTGCCTTATCCTGATTGGTTCCTGTCCGTATCCTTCGCCTTTTACCTAAAGCAACAAATTTTGTCTTTTTAAAGGGGTATAAGAGCGGGCTTCCATGGACTGTGAATATGTCCAGGAGCATGTGAGATAAAAAACCTGTTAGCAGCGCAGCTGCTATGGTAAAATTAAAAACTCCTACAATACTAAATGGAATGAGCCATATTATTGAGTGTCCGAAGCCTCTGTGATTTCCTATTAGTTTATCTAATACATCTGGAAACACTGATATCCATGACGCGACAAAAATACCAATTAATATATACTGAATGTGTAATATATGGGCTAAAATCAAAAAAAATAGGATAGCTCCAGCTATATGAGTATAAAATTTCATTAAATTCTACCTCCTACATAGATAAAGGTCCTGAAGATTATTAGAGCGAACCAGGCAGCACCTATCAAAAGAAATGCTACGGATAATGAAGTTGCAGTTTTTAAGTATATAACAAAGCATAGGCAACTTAAGATTAAATAAATGGTATATGTAACATTTATCTCATCCTTGCCGTTTTTTTGATGGTATTCATCTTGGTTAACAAGATAAAAAGTTTTAAAAAAAGGATAAACCTCTGGCTTGAAGTTCTTTTTAAAATTACAAATAAACGTCACGTTTTGCAGGCTGTTGATGAATTGATAAAATTCCACAGATCTTTTAGTCAATCTTTCGAAATGGTTGAACATTATTATTATTCTCTCGTATGCTAATTCCCTAACAAAGATTTCTCTCAGCTCTGAGATTGTAAGTCGCCTGAGAGAAAGTCTTTTGTTACGTGAAACTTTTTCAATAAGTTCAACTAAACGCATCTTGACAGGCACAGGCTCATTAAAATAAATACATCGATATTCCTCCTTTAATTTCTTAAAAAGAGGGTAGATGTCTTTATCGTAAAAAATGATGTTCATCCCAGAATCCAATTTCTCCTCAATTTTTATTATGTTCATATAATTTATTATTATTTATATACTCATATAAATAAATAATAAAAAAACACACACCAAAAAAAATTGAAGTTGGTACCTGGAGGGAAGATCATTATGAGAATTAGCATGTCACTGCCACGAAGCTTACTCAGGGAGTTTGACGCAGTCATTGACGACCGAGGATATCGGTCCAGATCAAAAGGCATCAGAGATGCCTTAAAAGACTACATTGTCCGTTATCAATGGATGAATGAGATGAAAGGCGAATATATTGGTATATTAGCAGTCATCTACGATCATCACTATACCGGAGTAATGGAAGATCTGACCGATGTCCAGCATAGGTTCAGGCAGTATATCAATGCGGTTATGCATTTGCATATGAGTGAAGACCACTGCCTGGAAGTAATTGTAGTAAAAGGAGATGTGGAATACATTCGCAGCCTGACCGAGAAAATCATGAGACTTAAAGGGGTTGAACATGTTAAACTAACAAGTACAGCCTCTGGAAGCCCTGATGATGCTTAAGGATACTTTAAAACGGTTACTTTATTATTCCCTAGAATTTTTTTTGCGGGTGCTTTGCACCTGGGCTCGCCAGGTGGCGAGGATGTGAGGCGAAGCCGAACGCCGAGCCACCTAACTCAAAAAATCAATGAATCTTTGATCTATGCAGGTGGTAAAGTTTCAATGAAATTTTATCACTATATCAGTGGAGATAAACTATTTTAATTGATTTTTATACCATATTTTACACATTCAATATATACAAAACGGTGTTTTTTCATCGTTCTTGATATCAATGTTTTTAGATGGATTGACTAAACTAAAAGGAAGTATCAGAAGATTTGAAAACATAATAATATAGATTGGCTTTATTAGTATCGTGGAGAGCTTAACTTTCAACCTGGCACCTGCAAGGATAACAATTTTTTTCATCACACTTTCCCCCTAGACCAGGTCCAGCCCATGGGAGCTGGATCCTATACTACATTGAAAAATGAAATTTGATAATTTAACTCAAAGTAGCAGGTCCAGAACCAAACTTCAATCAGATAAACACCCCCCCCCCCGCACTATTGTTTTTTAAAAGCCAAAGAAAAATCCGCCCCAGGCATTTGATTATGTGGTTTTTGGAAGTTGCAGTATTGCTGTTAGTGTGCTAACATTCAATACAAAACCCTTAAAGTACTTACACGCCGGAGGCCGGCTGACGACCGAAGGTCGGCGCCGGGTTCCGGCTAATCACCAAAAACCCTGACGTACTTCCCCTGAAAACAAATAGTGTAAAAGATAAACTCTCGCCGAGGCCAACTTCGTTAAATGCCCTGTATGACGATATTAGCGCCGCGTAGAATCTCTTGAATTTGTGCCGGCAGCCGGCTGACGGTTTTTCCGGCGCCGGGTGACGGTGCAAATTCAACTAAACTTTAACAAGGCGATAATTTTGTTATACAGCATTTGACGAAGTTGTGCCCGGCGAAATAAATTCCAGATTCAAAACAAAACCCCTACGGTGCTACTGTTTATACACCGCTGCCGGACCCGCGGATTTGAGCGGAAATTTTCGCCTAAAATAAATCCCGGCCGAAGGCCGGGCTAAATTGCGAAAATTGGAGCGTCCCCGTCAGGGGCAAATCCGTGGGGGCAGCGGAAAAATAAGAAGAAAGAACAACAGCAATACTAAGACCAGCAGCAATACCGCAGCCTCTGAAAACCACTAATCAAATCCCTAGGGCGGATTTTTCTTTGTTAGAAAAACAAATTTTGATTAGGGGTGAGGATCTGCTGCTGGTCAGCAGCTGCTTAGATCCTAAGCAGCATTTCAAACCAAATTTACCACCAATAACACCTTTATAATAAAAGGTAATAAGCACTCTTGTGTCTCCTTTAGCGGAGTTGAGACACTTAAAAAGGTATATAAGGACAAAATTAGAACAATAGTATAGGGGTTTGGTCGCCCCTATTCTATCCTTTTTCTAAAAATCATCATCTGAAGAAACAGGACTATCAAAATTATCCAGGCTATCTCCTGGAGCTGTAACTTTCCAGAAACCTGGACCTAAAAACTTGAGTTTACCCTCTTTTTCCAGGTCTGCAATAATAGATTTAGTTGCTTTCTCACTTCCATGAGTAAGATCCTGGATGACCTTAAACGAAACTCTTTGACCTAACGTCAGATGGCTGTATATCTCATCTAATGGTGAAAAAGTAGTCTGATAATTGTCTTCAGCTGCTTTTATACTCCACCAGCCATCAGTAGTATAATAAATCAATTTCTCGTTCCTTAAACGATTTCTCCATTTTTTAATAGTTGTTTCAGAACGAGCTCCAGTTTCACTCATTATAAAACTGGTTAACTCCTGGGTATGAACCCTATTATACCCATAAAAACGTTCTTTAAAATCACTACAAAATTCATCAATCTGGTCCTGGTTCTTGGGGTGGCTGCTGCTACCCCCCTCTGGACCAGAGGTACCCTGGGAAGTGGTGGGAGGTTGGTAATCAGGGTCCAGACCCACACGCATATAGACAGTAATAGCATCTTCAATCGCTTTACTCATGTTTCCATGGACTTTACCATAAACACGCCGCACATCCTTCTTAAATTCCTCATAGAGGACTTCATCCACCTTAGGTTTGATCTGTTTTTTGGTCATTTTATCCTATCCTATCCTTAAGAGGGGGTCAGGAAAAAAGGACTTTTCCCATAGAAAAAGGACTTTTCTCTGAGAAAAAGGACTTTTCTCCCATTAGTAATATTACTTTATATATATAT
>JAAYUT010000481.1 GCA_012517485.1 Candidatus Atribacter fermentans | reverse complement strand
GTACATTATTGTAACCGTTATATCGAGAAAAAAGCACCTTGGATTTTGAATAAAGACCAGAGCCGAAGAAAAGAGTTGAATCAGGTTATGTATTTGTTGTTAGATAGTTGTCGGATGTTGGCTCTCATGACCTACCCATTTATGCCTTCTACAGCTATCCAATTGTGGAATCAATTAGGCTTTAAAACTCCCCTCATTTCATCAACTTTAAGCCATGAGATTATTTGGAATCAGAGTCCCAATTGTTTTGAGCTGGAAAAGCCAGTTCCACTCTTCCCAAGAATTTTATAAGAGAAAATCAAAATTGCGAAATTATTGAATTATAGGTGTCTTACCAGTAACATCTACTCATCGTGGTTATTGACTTGGTTACTATTTTCAAAATATTCAACAAAGAAAGAAGGAGGAATCAGTATGCCTCTCCCAGAAATAAATTTAGAAGACTTTCAAAAGATTGATTTGCGAGTTGGAGAAATTTTAGCCGTTGAGCGGTTAGAAGGAACCAATAAACTCTTGGTTCTCCAAGTGAATTTAGGTGATGAAGAAAGAACCTTAGTTGCCGGTCTTGCTCCTTATTATTCCCCAGAAGAAATGGTTGGGAAAAAGATCATTGTGTTGGCTAATTTAAAACCAGCTAACATTCGTGGGATCAAATCCCAAGGTATGCTATTGGCTGCTGATGACGGGCAGGGGACTGTGAGTTTTTTAACTCTTGATCGGGATATGGTACCAGGTAGTAAGGTGAGATGAGTTTTTGGATTGATACCCATGCTCATTTGGATGGGCAGGAGTTTGAACCCGATCGTAGTGAGGTTATACGAAGAGCAGAAGAAGTTGGAGTAAAGCGTATTATCAATGCTTCCTCTTCTCTTTCTTCATGTCATGAATCACTTCAAATAGCTCGTGATTACCCCTCAATATTTGTTGCAATAGGTATCCATCCACAGGAAATAAAAGACTTTCTCCCCGATTTTACTGAGCTTGAAAAATTTCTTTCTCATCCTAAAGTTGTGGCAATTGGTGAGACTGGATTGGATTATTATTGGGATTCTCAATTTATTCTCAATCAAAAAAAGGCTCTTCAAATTCATATCGAATTAGCTGAACAGAATCGACTCCCTTTGATTCTTCATTCTCGGTCGTCAGATAAAGACCTAGTAAAAATATGTCAGCAATCGATACGGAATATTCCGGTTATTTGGCATTGTTTTTCAGGGGATGAAGAGGCTTTTCTCAAAGCTTTGGCTTTGGACTTTTATTTTTCTTTGGGGGGTGTAATGACCTTTCCCAATGCTCGTCGTTTAAGGGGGTTCATACCAAAAATACCTCTTAATCGACTTCTTTTAGAAACTGATTCACCTTATCTTGCCCCACAAAAGAAAAGAGGGAAGCGAAATGAGCCTTCTTATTTAATCGAAACTGCAAAGTATCTATCAGTATTGTTGGATATTCCACTCAATAGGTTGCAAATGCAGATCTTCCAAAATGTGAAAGATGTTTTTGGAGAAAAGTTGATTGTCGGTTAAATATTTATTTCTAATGGTGGGGTCAGACTAGGTCAATCTTATAATATACCCTTCTTCATCCCTATAAGCGACCCGTTAAAAAGAGAGGCCAAAGGTATAAAAAACCAAAAAAAATCTAAAGTTTTTTGGAAGAAGGAACGGAAAAAGCCGAAATGAGTTATAATAAAAATAGAAGATTTTGAATTAGGGATGTTGCTTATGCTTAAAATGAAAGTTCAAGGACTCATGTTTGATCAAAAAAATTCAATGGCTATTGTGGTTTTGATTGATGAGGAAGAGAAAAGAAGCCTTCCTATATGGATAGGTTTGTTTGAAGCCCAAGCAATTTTGCTTGGTCTTCAAAAGATAGATACTCCACGACCACTCACCCATGACCTCATATCTTCCATTCTTCAAAAACTTGATACCAAATTAGATAAGGTCGTTATCACCAATATTATTGATAATACTTTTTACGCTTTGCTATATTTGAGAGTAGATGAACAAGAGATTACTGTTGATTCACGTCCGAGTGATGGTATAGCTCTTGCTCTGAAAACTGGTGCACCGATTTTTATTTCTGAGGAAGTGGTAAAATCAACCACCGTAGCTATGGGTGATATTGATGATAAAGAAATAGAGGACTTCCGCAAGTTTTTAGAAACTTTAAAGCCTGAAGATCTTCAAAAATATTTGGGTCAGGATAAGTAAAATATCTCCGAGTAAAGTTATGTTTTAAATTTATAAAAACTTCCCGCTGGGAGGTAAAGAATGGCTATAGCGGTCGAAAACACCGATGGGCAGATCCGGATAAGTGTGAATGCTCTCAATGAAGTTATTGCCCGGGGAGTTGCCCAAGTACCTGGTGTAATTGATTCTTTTGAGAACCTTCTCCATTCTATAAAGTTTTCGGAAAACGGGCAAGTTTTTCAAATCAATGATAAGATCGATGTCCAACATCGAAGTATAGAAGTTAATGTGGTCATATCACTTGATCCGAACTGTATTTTTTGGCAAGTTGCCAGCGATGTTCAAAATAAAATCTATTCAGTAATTGAAAAGCAATTTGGATTTTCATTAAAAAAGGTGAATGTTGAAGTTGGGAAAGTAGAATGGTTAATCACTTAGATGACGCTGGCAATGTCTAAAGGAGGTTATTTCTTTTTTTAAAAAATAAAAAAAATTTGAAGGGGGGATGTACATTGTACAATCCCGAGGGTCTTTGTCAGGTTTGTCGGTACTGTGATCCCGAAAAGAAAAAAGTTGGCATTTTTAGATGTTTATTAGGAGAACAAAAAGAGAGAACCGTACCGGTTGATAAATGTGATTATTTTTTCCCTGATCATCTTTCTACTCGTGAAGGAAACTCAACAACGGTAAAAGGGTAGATTCTGACAAAGACCTAAAATCGAATGCATGAAACGGTAAAACAAAGTCAAAATTTTTTAATGAATACCGGTGTGTTGGAGAAAATAATTGAATTCTCCGATCTCACGAAGGATGATTGTGTGGTTGAGATTGGTACTGGAAGAGGAAATCTCACCAAACGGTTAGTTCTTTATAGTGGTGAAGTGTTCACTTTTGAAATTGACCCAATTCTTTACCAAAAAACGCGGAAAGAGCTATCCTTGCAATCGAATATCCATTTTTTCAATCAGGATTTTTTAAAAGTTGATCTTCTTCAGATTCTAACCCCTTATTCCAATTATTCTTTCAAAGTTGTAGCCAATATTCCTTATCATATTTCTACTGCAATATTGTTTAAATTAATCCAAAGCCCCATTCCTTGGGAAATGTTAGTTCTAATGGTCCAAAAAGAATTTTACCAAAAAATAATGGCTCAACCTGGTGAGAAAAGAAGAGTTCCTTTGTCAGTTATTTTCCAAATGCGATATCAAGTAAAACAACGATTCGAAGTATCCCGGGGCAGTTTTCGACCTATGCCCCGGGTTGACTCAGTCATTTTAAAGTGTTTCCCCAGACCTTGTTCTCCGAACATAGTAACGTTGAATCAAGTTGCAAATTTAACTCAAATATTATTTCAGCAGAAAAGAAAAAAAATTTCTAACCTAATACGACCCTTTATTGAACCGGAAATTATCCAGATTGCTGACATACCAATCACAAAAAGACCAGAAGATTTAACCAATATAGAATGGTTAAAACTGTCAGAGGTTATCAATAAATCAAGGGAAATAGAAACATCATTCTCAACTTATAAAACTCATTTTCGTTGATTTTTTTTTAGATTAGTATTATAATGAACTAAAATTATGGAGAAAGAGATAATTTTGCCTATCCAGAGCATTGACCAAATAAAAGCTTGGGTTTTGGAAAAAAAAGGCAGAGAAGTCCGTATCGAAGTGAATAAAGGTCGCAAAAAAACTGTCATAAGGCAAGGAGTTATTGAGACTGCTTATCCTTTCTTTTTCACATTAAAAATGGATATTGATGGTTGTTGTCAACGGATTTCTTTTAATTATGTAGATATTCTTACTAAAACGATTGAACTTGAGTTGATATAAGAAATAACAGAATCCTTCTTAGAAAAAACCCTTGAATAAGCTAAATAAAGAATATTTATTTTCTTCAATCGCCCTCTTATTTGACTTCTCTTCATGTTTTAAAATGGAATTTTGTTGTTTTTTTAATATAATAACAACTATAAACCTATTCCAATTCGTTTGACGAGAAGGTCTTATTTATACTTACAAAAATGATACAACCATCTCATTTTTTTCCATTTGATGTTGATATTCAGGATGCGATTCAGATTCAGAAAGATCTCATCCAATATATGTCCTTTTCCTTTCCATTCCATTCCCAAGAGATACAATGTATAGCAGGGATAGATGTTTCTTATCTGGAAAAAAATCTTGCTTGTGCAGTTATTGTTGTTTTTTCTTATCCCGAACTTCAACTTATTGAAATTGTTCATTCGATAAAAAAAATTCATTTTCCCTATATCCCAGGTTTTCTCTCTTTTCGTGAAGGACCAGTAGTTGCCACTTCCTTACAAAGATTAAAAAGTATGCCACAAATTTTCTTTTTCGATGGTCAGGGGATTGCCCATCCTCGGGGAATGGGGTTAGCGAGTCATGTGGGAATTCTTTATAATATTGTTTCAATTGGTGTTGCGAAAAGTCTGTTAGTGGGTCAGTATGAAGAACCTCCCATGGAAAAGGGGCAATATTCCTGGATTTTATACCACGATCAAATTGTAGGTGCTGCTCTTCGGAGTAAGAAAGATGTTAAGCCTGTTTTTGTCTCACCTGGGCATCGGATTGATTTACTCGGCTCCATCGAATGGACATTGAAGGTTAGTGGCAAATATCGAATTCCCGAACCGACTCGGATTGCTCATCTTTATGCGAACAAAATCAAAAGAAATGAGGTGTCATTTGGTGAATATCAGTGATATTATTCCTTCAAATTTTGATGAGGAACAACCAACAGAGCATCAGGATAAAGTGGTTATTACTGTCGTTGGCAAAGATCGAGTGGGCATTATAGCAGCAGTAACTTCTTTATTAGCTGAAAACCAAGTGAATATCGAAGATATTACTCAGAAAATTTTAAATGAATATTTTACGATGATTTTAATTGGTGATCTTAGTCATTGTGCTATTCCTCTTGCTGATTTGAAAAAACGTCTTATACAAAAAGGTGAAGAAATCGGTGTACAAATTTTTCTTCAGCATACCAGTATCTTTCAAGCAATGCACCGCATTTAAAATCAAGATTGAATAAGAAAAGGACAGCGTGTATTAAACCGATTAAAAGCAATCGGAGGGATGATTGTGTTATACGATCGATCAGAAATTTTGGAAACAATACGAATGCTTGAAATTGAGAATCTTGATGTCCGAACAGTTACTTTAGGCATAAATATTTTAGATTGTCGAGGAAAAGACATCATTGAGACCTGTCGAAATGTGGTTCATAAAATTCGCACTTATGCTCAATCCCTTCATGAGGTTGTTGAAGAGGTATCGCTTCGATTTGGAATTCCTATTGTAAACCGGCGTTTAGCCATATCTCCTGTTTCTCTTCTTTTTGGAATAGATCAAAAAAATGGTCCGGTTGAACTTGCGATTCTTCTCGATCAACTCTCTC
>JAAYUT010000480.1 GCA_012517485.1 Candidatus Atribacter fermentans | reverse complement strand
TTTCCTGTACCAAAACCTTCGAGTGGTATCATGGCAATTTCGGATAAGAGTATTTTTAATGGAGTTGAAATACCAATTGCTGGAGTTGCTGGAGATCAACACGCTGCTCTTTTTGGTCAGGCTTGTTTTAAACCAGGAATGTCAAAAAATACTTATGGAACCGCTTTAGATTTGATGATGAACATTGGCGAGAAGTTTATTTTATCAAAGCACGGATTAACGACCGATTTAGCCTGGGGTATAGATGGGAAAATTGAATATTCCTTTGAGGGAGTCGTTTTTATTGGTGAGGCAGCAATCCAATGGTTACGTGATGGCCTTGGTATTATTGAGACCGCTTCACAATCTGAAGCCATGGCTCAATCGGTCAAAAATACCGGGGGTGTCTATTTTGTGCCAGCTTTTACCGGACTGTGTGCTCCTTATTGGGATATGTATGCTCGGGGAACCATAGTTGGTATTACTAGAGGCACAACGAGAGAACAAATTGTACGTTCTGCATTGGAATCTATGGCTTATCAAACACGAGATGTCCTTGAAGCCATGATTACCGATTCAAAAAGGAATTTAGATTCTCTCCGGGTTGATGGTGGTGCTGTGAAAAATAATTTCTTAATGCAGTTCCAAGCAGATATTTTGGGAGTTCCAGTAATAAGACCAGTCGTTACCGAAATGGCAGCTTTAGGAGCAGCTTATCTAGCCGGGCTCGGGGTTGGTTTTTGGAAAAATCGAGAAGAAATTTCTACAATGTGGAAAATGGATAGAATTTTTGAACCAAAAATGGATAAAGGTCAGAGAGAAGAACTTTATCGTGGCTGGAAAAAAGCGGTAGAGAGGTCTCTGCGCTGGGCGGAATAGTTACGAATTAAGTTATTATGATTAATTTAAACAAATTGCATGCTATTTTTAGGTCTTGTCCTTTTCATAAGGATTAGAGATTTTATCCAATCTCATTTGATATTTTATTAGGAGGTGAATTATGGCTTTTCAGGGCGAAGTAATCATTAGGAAAGAAATGTTCCATGAAAAAGAGATGGAATTACTGAAATGGAAGGCTTTAAAAGCTTCGCTATTTATTTATGCAAGCGGAATCCATGCCATAAAATTAGAAAATGAGTTAGGATATATAACTATTTTACCATATAAGGGTCATCAAATCTGGGATGCAGTTTTTTATGGTCGAAGTATTAAAATGCTCTCAAAATTTGATGAACCAAAAAATGTTGAATCAATAGCCAATACATATGGGTGTTTTATGTACCATTGTGGAGCTTTAAGAACCGGAAATCCAGGGAAAGAAGATACCCATCCACTTCATGGCGAACTCCCTTACGCAAATTTTGACCATCCTCGATTACTATTTGGTGAAGATGAAAAAGGATTTTATTTAGCAGTAACTGGAGAATTCCAATACAATGATGCTTTTACATCGAACTATTATCGAGCCTATCCAGTTGTTAAGATTCATAGTCAATCATCCTTATTAGATATAATTATTCAAATCAATAACCTTTCTGATTATCCTATGGAGCATATGTATATGACCCACATTAATTTTCGACCCATCGATTACGGGAAGATGATACAACCGGTTCCATGGAATCCAGAATATATTAAACTTCGGGAAAGTACACCTTCTCATTCAAAGGATATTCCTTTAAGTGAGGAATATATTCAGTTTGTGAAAACAATTAAAATTAATCCCGAGCGTATGCAAACCATACTACCCGAAGACCCTTACTTTCCAGAATTAGTGCTTTATCTTAAATCTCCCAAAACCGATAATCAGGGATGGACTCATTTTTTACAAGTGCATCCTGATGGTTCAGGAGATTATGTTTCCTACCGGCCTGAT
>JAAYUT010000479.1 GCA_012517485.1 Candidatus Atribacter fermentans | reverse complement strand
TGGTTGGCATTTGAGGGCAGCTCGCATTCTTTCCTTGTGGTTCATGTTTTTATTCCCTCCTATATAAAATTCCTATTCAATTACAGTGTTGATTGTCTTACCACGACTTGAGTATCGACAGTTTTTTTCCATATAACTTTTTCTTTAGAATTCTCTTTATACAAAATCCTTTGATAAAGCAAATCAACACTTTTTGCTGCTAATTCTTCAATTGGAATACGAACAGTCGTCAATGGGACCCCAGCAACTGATGCAAAACTAATATCATCAAAGCCGGCTAAGCCAATATTTTCCGGAACTTTTATTTTTAGCTCTCTTAAAGCCTTTAAAACACCAAAAGCCATATAATCATTCACACAAAGAATAACATCATAATCAGGATGATTTTCGTTAAATATTTCTAAAGTGCTTGAATATCCACCCTCAATATCTGGGTGTGTTTCTACAATGTCAGTTTCCCATACTGGATAACCATTTTCAAGCATAGCTTTTTGAAATCCATCGATTCGTCTTTTAAAGGTTATTGCTGTTTTCATACCAGATAGGAAAAGAAACCTTTTGTATCCTCTCTGGATTAGATAACGAGTAAGCTTGTAACTCCCTTTTTCTAACTCAACATCAACTGTTGGTAGATTAACTCCCTCAATGCCACCACCAATTAACACCGTAGGAATTTTTCTTTTTATCAGTTCATAAAAAGTGGATAGATTAAAATTAATGATATCAGCAGTGTGGATAAGAACTCCATCTACCTTTTGGGAAATAAAGTCCCGAAGAACCTCTTCCTCAATTATTATCTCTCCCTCAGTAATTCCAAGATTCATCCGATAACTCTTTTTTCGAAGCTCTTTTTTAATAAAGTGAGTGAGTGAAGCATGGTAGGGATTGATAATTTCTGCCATGAGTATGCCAATGATTCCTGTGCTTTGGGCGGTTAAATTTTTAGCTAAACTATTCGGTATATAACCCAATGCTTGAGCAGCTTGTAAGACTTTCTGACGAGTACCAGAACTTACTCGTTTTCGGCTATTTAAAGCTAAGGAAGCCGTAGATGGAGCAACACCAGCTAACCGAGCAACATCTCGAATAGTTGTCATTTTTGACCCCTGTCGAACCGTTTTGACAAATTTATTTTAATTAAAGAAATACTTTAATGTCAAGCTCTTTTCCAATTTATTATAAATATATTTAGAAACGATTCATTTTTTAGATGAAAAAATAAAAAAAGGGGTTCCTAAATTTAAAGTTGAATTTAAGAGAGGCTGGGTAAACAGGTAAATTATGAGATAATAACCCAGCCATTTGAATCTCATTTACTCACTGACATCAATAAGGACTTTTAATGAGCCGAGAGCTGGGTTGAGGGCGGTTTCAAAGGCATCATATATCTGATCTAATCTATAATGATGAGTGATTAAGCCCTCGGTTTTCATTCGACCATCGTTTAGGTATTGGATAGTTGCTTCATAATCGACAGCAGTATACATAATAGTTCCAATGATTTCTAATTCCCTATCCTGAACATAGGCCATATTAACCGGTATTTTTCCTTCGGGTACACCCACCATAATAATTTTACTTCCTTTGCGAGCTAAATTGATGGCAGTATCCAAAGTAATTTCATTGCCAACGCAATCAAAAACCATATCAGGACCATCGGAACCAAATAATTCTTTAGCCGCTTGGAAAATATCTTCTTTCTTAGGATTCACAACAACAGTAGCACCGAATTTCTTTGCTAACTCCAACCTTTTATCAACAGGATCAGAAACAAGAATTTTATTTCCCCCTGCAACAAAAGCAGCTTGGAGAGTAGCTTGCCCAATCATACCGGCTCCAATAATAATGACATTGGCCCCAGTTAGCATTTTTGCCTGACGAATAGCATGAACTCCAACTGCAAGAGGCTCAACTAATACCGCCTTGTCAGCATCCCAATCTTTAGGTAACTTAAAAACTTCATCGCTTTTGACCACTAAATATTCAGAGTGACCACCATAATATCCCACACATCCAATTACTCGAAGTTTTTCACAAATGTTGTACCTTCCTACCCGACAGTTATAACATTCGCCGCAAACTAAGTTAGGTTCAATCGTCACTAAATCACCTTTGACTAAGTTTTTCACTCGACTCCCAACTTCATCAATTATTCCTGCTACTTCATGTCCTAAAACCATAGGAGGATGAACAAAAGGATGTGTACCCTGATAAGCATGCATATCTGAACCACATACTCCAACTCTTTGTACTTTAATTCTAACTTCATCCGGTCCGACCTCTGGAATTGGTCCCTCTTTTTGCTCAAATTTTCTAAGATCGACTAATTCAACATATTTCATGGAAAACCCTCCATTCATTTGTAGGTGTTGTCACTATAAACACTATATCCTTTTATTCAACTTAATGCCATTCATTTCGTGGGAATAAAATTATTCTCTTATATATCGTTCGATCTGATTGATTTAAAAGAAAAAACACACATTCGGCTATTTCTTCTGGTTTCATAACCTCATTAATATCTCCATGATATGGAGTATCCTCGAACCAAAGAGGGGTATGAACTGCACCTGGGCAGATAGTCGTAATAATAATTCCATAGGGCTTCACTTCTTGAGCTAAAGCATCAGCCATTCCAATCATACCATGTTTCGATGCTCCATAAGCAACTTCTAATGGAATACCACGTGTACCAGAAACTGAAGATATGTTAATGATTCTCCCCTTTTTTCTTTTAATCATATAGGGGAGTACTAATCGAGTACAAAAAAGTGTTCCTTTTAAATTCGTATCGATAATTTGACTAATCCGATCGATATCTTGTTTATAAAATTCAATCCCTTGATAAATCCCCGCGTTATTAATCAAAACATCGATAGGTCCGTAAATAGTTTCAATTTCCTCATAAGCTTTCTGTATTTGATCAGGTTTAGTCACATCAACCTGATAGGCAAATATCCGACCATTTCCGTTTTTGACTAAAGAATGTAATCGATCAATATTACGAGCAAAACCGAATACATTAAAGCCATTTTCAGCTAATTTTTTTGCAATTGATTCTCCAATTCCTCGGCTTGCCCCAGTCAGAACAATATTTTTTATATCCATATTTTGTATACCTCCTATCCTGAATCGATTATCTTCCCCATTTCGTTACCATAATAACCCCTACTAACGAAATAGTACCACCAACTAATGATAATAACGAAGGAATTTCTTTTAACCATAACCAGGCAATGAATATTGCCAGGGCAGGTTGTAAGTAAATAAAGCTTGAAACCACAGCGACCGGCGTTTTAGAAAGAGCATAAGTCCAAGTTAAATAACCAATAGCCGCTGGAAATAAGCCCAAATAAATCACTGAAAGGGTATGAGAAAATACTGCTTGATTGATAGCTGTGGTGAAACCTGGAATAAAATAAAGCAGAAAAATTGTACCTCCCCAAATGGTATAACAAGTGAGTTCTAAAGGAGTATATTTTTGAAAGTATGGTTTTTGAAAGACAATATAAATACTGGAAGAGAAAGCTGCAATAAGAATAAGAAATACACCAATATTGAGACTAAAACCTTGATTTTCGCCTAAAACAATGAGAATGCCTCCAAAAAAACTGATCAGAATACCCAACCATCCAATTTTTTTAAGGGTCTCATTCAAAAAAAAGAAAGCAAAAAGAGATGAAAATATTGGACTCAAAGCAATAATAAGGCTAGCAGTGCCTGCGGTGACCGTTTTTTCGCCATAGACTAAAGCAACATGATAAATTGTTATACCCAAAATTCCCTGGGAAACAACCGCTGGTAAGTCCTTCAGGTTGGGTAAACGAACCTTTCTAGTCATGCAAGCATAAACAAGGAGAAACCCCGACGCAACTATAAACCGGAATAAAGCAAGGTGCCCAGGTTGATAAGACATCAACCCGTCCCGTATTCCTGCAAAAGCTGATGACCAAAAAAGGATGCTGATTGATACTGCGAAAATTGCTTTTTTATCCATACTTTGGTTGGGTTTATTGGAGTGATCGAATCAACCTGTCTAATCCTACACTGACTTTATTTTCAAAATGATAGCGAATTATTTTTCTCTTTCCATTTTGGAGGGCATAATAATCCCCTAAAGCCTGAAATTTAATGAGCGCACCAAAACTGACTTGTGATTTCCAAGAACCAATTTCATCAGGTATTGGAATATCAATTTGAGGTTCAGAAGTAAACTGAATAAAATATCCATTTCCAGCATCACCTTTATGAAGCTGACCTGTTGAATGTAAAAAACGAGGCCCATATCCTACTGTTGTAGCAACTTGGAAGGAATCACGAAGCACTGTACACAACCTAAGTAATAAACATTCTGTTTCACGATTCGGATTAACATAAGCTTGAATGGCAATATAATCTCCAGGGTGACAAGGGCTTAAAAAAACCCTCAGAGCCTCATAGGGATCATAAGCTTCAATATCGCCATAAACGATCATCTCGTCCCTTTTTACCAATGGTTCAGGTTCGTCTATTGGGGTACCTTCGGAATATTTCTTAATAATCTGTCGAGTAATTTTCTTTGAAATTTCGACATTTGGTTGATTAAATGGATTGACTTCAAGACGATAACCGGCAATAGCAGTAGCAAGTTCCCAGAGAAAAAACTGACCACCAATATCGTAATAATCCTGGAGTTCCAAATGAATGACTGGTTGTCCAGATAAAATCAAGTTATTGATTCTTCCCATCCAGGATGATTCAGCGAGAGGTAAAGACATAACAATAAAGAGTCGGTCTTTAAAATAAAACATCGGATCTCCTAAAGATTCTTTAACAACCGGTAATATTCCTTTTTTTTCTTTGCCAGTACTCTCAGCTATGAGTTGTTCAACCCAGTCGCCAAAGCTTTGAATGTCTGGGGTGAGTAAATAGGTCACTTTATCTCTCCAGTTTTTTGCCATCTCAGCTAATAATGCTCCCAAAAATACTGCGGGATTTTCTTTATAGGGAATATTTGGTTGGCATCTTTGCATCATGACTTGTGCTCTTTCCAATATAAGCGAAATATCTACTCCAATCATAGCAGCCGGAACTAAGCCAAAGTGGGAGAGAGCAGAATAACGACCTCCTAAATTCGGGTTATTAAGAAAAATTTTACGAAAATGATAAGTTTGTGCGAGGTCGATTAGACTGCTTCCTGGATCAGTGATAAGAATGAAACGCTTACCAGCTTCTTCTTCCCCAAGTTTATCAACTAATAAAGTATAAAAATATTTAAAAAAAGAAAGAGTTTCAATTGTTCCCCCTGATTTAGTAGAAACAATAAACAAGGTATCTTGAGGACTTATGCTTCTCGCATAGGAATGGACCTTCTCAGGATCGGTGCTGTCCAAAATTGAAAGGTCAAGATATCCCTCTTTTACTCCAAAGGTTTTTCGGTAAACTTCTGGAGCTAAACTTGATCCCCCCATCCCCATAAGGAGAACCTTTTTATATCCTTCTATTAATAATTCATTTACAAAATTATTTATTTCTTTTATTTCGCTGGTCATTTCACGAGCAATCTCTAACCAGGCTAAGCGATTTGAAATTTCTTCTGGATTATTTTTCCAAACAGTAAAATCATGATCCCAAATTCGTTTCATTATTTGAGCGTTTTCCATTTCTAAAAGGGAGTTATCAATTAGACTTTGATAATTTTGTAAATGAATATATTTCATTATTTTCTTCATAAAAACCTCCACACTATTAGAAACCTTATACGATTTATTATTTCATGACACCAGAGAAAAATATATTTTGTAATCCATTTTTTTCAAATTCTTCTTCATATTTTTCCCTAAATTGGCTCCTCTTCAGGAAAAATTCTTTTTCATCCATTTGTGAAACAACATCCTCACCATAATGATTAAATAGATCCCGGATTGCTAATCGATCAATTAGTTGTTCCCAAAAGGTATTGATTTCAAAATCCTCGATAAATTGAACCGAAGGAGCTTTTTCAGCAAAATCCTTTGAAGGCATAAATTGTTTCGATTCCTCGTCCCATTCTACTAAATTTCCTTTTTTAAATTGATTGGCATATGACATTATTTTTTGTTGTAGTAAATGATACTTTTCCCGACTTTGGTCACGCTCACTTAAATAAGCACAATAAACGTAATCCGCAGTATAAATCATTTCTACTAATAATTCGTATTCTTCTCGACTCAAATCAATATTCATGTATTATTCCTCCAAATATTATTTTCATTTGCACATTATTATACCCTTTCATCATTTAAAAAGGGAATGGAAAACCACCCTTCAAGGCAGCCTTGCAATACCATTGAGAATAAATTTCCTTTTTTTCTTTATTTTCGATCTTTTTGCATTATTTCCTGGATTTTTTTCTCTTCCCAATTCTTTCCGAATGTTCCTTTTTTAAATGTTTCCATACCATGGAAAAATACTCCGATACCCCAACCTATAATCGGCCAATAAAACCAATAAACTCCTGGTGAAGTTACCAAATTAATAACAATAAAAAATACTGCCATAATAAGATAAACAATAAGATGGGAATAGAATGATTTCATTTCCATAACTTGTTTTTTTGCGCTTTCATACCTTTCCTTCTCATCCATAACTTTTCTCCTTAAGTCTCTGATAAGTTTATGAAATTTTTTGATATAAGAATTAAATCTATTGATTCCCCCCAATAAAGGAGTGGTATTAAGTATGTAAAATTCGTTCCCGCAATTTTGCATCTTTCCAATATCGCATAAATATGATAACTCTTCATACTCTTTCTTTTTTTGATAAGACCGTCACTCCTTAAAAAAGGAAGGTGCCAGTATGACGATTTTTTACTCATTGCTGAATTTACAAAACAAATTATAATTTTTTAATATATAAAGCTATTCAAATGGTAAAGAAATGGGTTTCCCCCCTTGCTGAGCACTACGATCAGCCGCTTCAATTATCTCAAATGTTTTCAAAGCATCATCGAGACTCACAATTGTTTTTTCTTTTTTTAAAATACAATCAATAAAGTGATTGACTTCGCCAGGAAATGGATGATGAGTTACATCTCCTGAATCAGGTGTCGTAGTTGGAATAGTGATCCAATCTTCCTGGCCAGGGAAAGATTTCTTTGACCATAAATGATTGTTTCTTATCGTTCCGTTTTCTCCATAAAGTTCGAGGTTATAAATATAAGGACAATGAACATCATAAGATGTGCATACTTTCCCCATTGCACCATCTTTAAAACGAGCTATAAAAGTAATAGTGGTATCCTGTTCAAAATCACTACGATAACGCCCTGATAAAGCGACTACTTCTACTGCTTCTTGTTGAATAAACCAACGGAGACCATCTACTGCATGGCATCCACCAACTTGAAGGATTGAACCACCAGTTTCTTTTTTTCTTGACCAGGGATAACACAAGTAGTTTTCATCGATTCTGTGCAAATAATCTACTTCAGCATAAAAAATTCTCCCCAAAACATTATCTTTTTGCAATTTCTTAATTGTCATAAACAGAGGGTTCCAACGCAACACAAAGCCAACAATTGTTGTGACTCCAGCCTTATCAACGGCTTCTTTCATTTTCTTCATATCTGACCAATGAATAGCTATTGGTTTTTCAATTACGATATGTTTCCCGTAACTTGCAGCCATAATGGTTTGTTCAGCATGCATAAAATTGGGTGTACAAATACAGACGATATCAACTTCTGGAAGTTTCATCATCTCTTCAGGATCAGTAAAATACCAGCAGGATTCTAATTGATATTCCTTTGCTTTTGCAGCAGCTTTCATTTTATCTCGGCTGGCTATAGCCACAACTTCGGTATTGGGATTCAGTTTAAAAGCACGAATATATTCTCCCGAAACCCAACCAGTCCCTATGATTCCAACGCCTAATTTCTTCACAACCCTACTCCTCCTCATATTAGTTTTTCTTTCGAGAGTAAGCCCCCACAATAAACAAAATTAAAACTCCTTGGATAATAAGCTTGCCAGTATTCGATATGTTTATTTTCTGAAGTAAAGATGTCAATAATTTAATGATATATGCACCGGCAATTGTTCCCTCAACGCCGCCTATTCCACCTACAAAAGAAGTCCCACCAATTACAGTAGCTGCAATTGAATCAAGTGAGTAATCTCTTCCCAATCCCAACGATACTGCACCAATATCACCAGTAAGGACTAAGGCTGCGACTGCCGAAAGAAGACCAGATAAGGCATAGACCGATATAAGAATGGTATCATTCTTTACCCCGGAAAGTTGAGCAGTTCGAGAATTCGCAGCTACCGCATACAAACGTGCTCCCCAGGTTGTTCGATAGAGAATAACAATAAATAAGATAGCAATAACAATCCAAATAAGAAAAGCAACAGGGACAATGTTTAAAACTCGACCACGGCCGATAAAGCGAAGATTATTGGGCACAATTCCTCTTGGTTGTCCTTTGGTATAAATCAAATATAACCCTCGTAAAATAAAATCCATACAAAGAGTCATCACGAAGGGCGAAATACGTGCTTTTGTAATACCTAAACCATTCAGAAAACCAAAAAATAACCCCAATAAAAGACAGAGAAGACTCACTGGAAGCACCAATTGGGCATTACCTAAAATAGTTCCAATAGAAAAAACATGAATAAAAGTTATAATTGAGCCAACCGAAAGGTCAATTCCTCCAGTTAAAATCACCATGGTTTGGCCGATCGAAACAATACCCAGACCAGCAGTTTGTTTCGCAATATTCAATAGACCAACTGGATTAAATGATTGAGGAGAAAGAATCCCGGAAATTGATAATAAAATAATTAACCCAATATATACACCATAATTTTTCATAAAATAAGAAAAATGGTTGGGTTTATAAACTTTAATTTCGGACATTCCTAACTCCTTTTTCGATAAAAGATCATAGCAATAACCAAAACCAAACCAGTTAATATTTCTTTATAAAACGAAGATTGTAAATTGAATCGGAAACTAATTAAATTAAGCACATTATTTAACATTGAAACAATGGCAACACCAGCAATTGTTCCTCCTAAACCACCCACTCCTCCCGATAAAGGAGTACCGCCTACTACAACAGCTGTTACTGAATTAAGTGTAAAAGGTACTCCATAGAGAGCTCCTCCACTTTTCACACGAGCTGCTAAATAAAGACCAGTTATTGCTGCCATAAGCCCAGCAATAACATAGGTTGTTACTTTAATCTTCCCTACTGATACACCTGCATTGGCTAAAACCTCTTCATTCCCACCCAAAGCATAAATATACCGCCCAAATCGGGTTCTGTATAAAAGATAAAATTCTATTCCAATAAAACTCAGGAACAAAAGAAAGGGAATGGAAAATAAACCCCAACTTATTGTGAGAGACATTTGGAATGAACTCGGAATATAACCACCAGTAGTTTTGTGAAGGGTATAAGCTAAACCTTGGAAAATGAAACTGGTACAGAGCGTAACAATTAATGGGGGTATATTCATTTTATGAACCAATAACCCATTAAGAGTTCCAAAAACAACGCCTGCACCAAGACATAATAATAATGACAGAATAATAATCACTGGAGAATCCGTCATCGTATTGGCAGCAATAAGAGTGATCAAGCTGATTTGTGAACCAACTGAAAGGTCAATTCCTCCTCCAAGTATAACTAATCCCTGTCCCAAACTAACTAAACCTAAAGGTACCATTTGAATTAAAACATTCGATACATTGTTAATTTGGATAAATTCTGGAACGATTGCCACTACAATAATTACTAAACCTAATAAAATGAACCAGATAAAAGCTGAAGAATGACGATCAGGATGAAGGATTTGATACCAAAATGAATATATTTTATTCATTGGTTCAAGCTCCTTTCTGACCACTCGCTGCAAACATGATTTTTTCTTCAGTGGCATTTTGACGAAAAAACTCACCAGTAATTTTTCCTTCAAAAAAAACCAAAATACGATCAGGAATTCTAAGGAGTTCAATCATATCACTTGTAACGATAAGAATAGCAACTCCCTCATCAGCAAACTGCCTCATGAGCTGATAAATCCCCATTTTTGCACCAACATCGACTCCCAAGGTTGGTTCGTGAAAGAGAAGAACTTTTGGCTTTAATGGTAACCATTTGGCAATGACAACTCGCTGTTGATTCCCACCACTTAAATTTTGAACAGGAGTTGAAATCATAGGAACTAATATACTTAATGTAGAGACCATCTTTTCAACGACTTCTTTTTCTTCTCGGTGGTGAATAAACCCGATTGTTTGTCTTAAATGAATAGAGGGAAGGGCAATATTTTTCCTCACCGATTGTGTTACAGCCAACCCTTCATTTCGCCTATCATCTGGAATGAAACCAATGCCTAATTGGAGTGCATCTCGAGGTGAACGAATTGATACTTTTTTCCCTTCATAAAAGACCTCGCCTTTACTTATTGAATGAGAACCGAAAAGGAACCGAATGATCTCTCTTTGACCGTTCCCAGTCATTCCTCCTATAGCAAGGATTTCACCTTGATGCAAATCAAAACTTATACCCTTAAGATGCCTTTGATCTTCAATATTACGCAATGATAAAATGACAGGATTCTCTTGAAAATTTTGACGGTAGGAAAAAGTACTACTGATTTCTCTCCCTATCATCAGTCGAATTAACTCATCCTGATTAATTGAATTTACTGAAAATGTACCTACCATTTTTCCATCTTTGAGAACCGAAACCCGATCAGCAATAGAAAAAATCTCATTTAAACGATGGGAAATATAAATGACTGTTACCCCCGATGCTTTCAAATTGCGAATAAGACGAAAAAGCGCTTCTACTTCTTTTTCTGGAAGAGCTGCAGTAGGTTCATCCATAATGATAATTTCTGCTTTTGAAACGAGAGCCTTTAGAATTTCGACCATTTTTGCTTCAGCTGCTCCCAAATCACCTGCATAGCGATCGAGATCAATATTTATCTGTAGATTATCCATCAGCTGTGTGCAAATTGCTCTGGCTTTTTTCCAATCAATGCGTCCTCTTTTCCCAATTGGTTCATTTCCCAAAATAATATTTTCAAGAACGCGAAGATGTGGAAGGAGATTATACTCTTGGAAAACAGTACTTATCCCGTGCTCAATAGCTTTTCTTGGATCAGTCATTTGAACTTTTTTGCCCTTTAAATAAATTTCTCCCGTATCCGGACGATATTTTCCAGCAATAATCTTAATTAAGGTAGATTTTCCAGCACCATTTTCGCCTACCAAAGCATGGATTTCGGCTTGGTTAAAGAAGATAGAAACGTGGCTAAGGGCGGTTACTCCTGGAAAGGTCTTTGTAATATCCTTACATTCCAGCATTATCAAAGTAAAAAGCCTCCACAAAAATCAGAGGGAGCAACGAATAAATCTCCCTCTGATTTTTTATCATTTTGTCAATTAGTAACTTATTACTCACCTGGGAATAAAGCTTTGATTTGTTCTTCGTTCATATGGGTATTTGCCCAGAATGAATCAGGTAAATCAGGTCGAACAAATTGATCAAGGTTTTCGCTGGTAATTGTGTAAACATGCAAAATTTGATCTTTTGGAACATCTTTTCCCACTTCGACTTTCCCTTGGACAATATCCAAACCTAATTTTAATCCTTCTGCAAAGAAATAGGTCGGCATTGAACATCCTACTGCATCAAATTTATCTTTACCCATGTTTTCTTTCCAAAGTTTTAAAAATCCATTGTTATCTTCGCCTGACATAGGTACTAACGGCCGACCAGCTTCCAGAAAAGCTTCAATTGCTCCCTGAGTCATTGCTCCACCTGAAGCCCAAACACCATCAATATCTGGAAATGCTGCTAAAAAATTTTCCATAGCTACTTTTCCTTTAGCATAATCCCAATCAGCAAAGGTTTTGCCTAAAATTTTAATATCTGGATATTGGTCAAAAACTGCTTTTGCACCTGCCCAGCGATTAATAGCAACTGTTATACC
>JAAYUT010000478.1 GCA_012517485.1 Candidatus Atribacter fermentans | reverse complement strand
ACTACTCCCATTTTTTTCTCCTTTACTCGTAAACCTGCCGAATTCTTCTGAAAAAGAGGTTGACTACCACCATAACAATTGCCAATAAAAGATAAGAAAGTGCCGATGCATAACCAAAATCAAAAAACCGTAGTCCAGTTCGATAGGTATAGAGGGAATATACTTCGGTTGCAGTTCCCGGGCCTCCTCCAGTCAAACTAAAAATGATATCAAAAATCTTAAACGACTCGATAAGACGCAAGAGCAAAACAATAATAATAACCGGTTGAATCATGGGAAAAGTAATCTTCCGAAAGATTTGCCATTCGGAAGAGGAATCGACATAGGCTGCATCATATACCTCTTCAGAAAGAGACTGAAGACCAGCTAAAATAACCAGAAAACAAAAGGGTGTCCACTGCCAGATATCGAGTAAAAGAACTGAAGCCCATGCCCAATTTGGGCTGGAAAGCCAGGGAATTTTGAGATTGAATAATGACATCAATAAGCTGTTGACTGGTCCTCCCTCTTCATAAAAAATAGTCAGGCCTAAATAACCAACGGCAACCGGAGTACAAAATATTGGGAGGATGAGGAGTGCTCTCCAAAGAGATTTCCCTTTTATTTCTTGGTGGAATAGGAGTGCAAGAAGTAATCCTAATACAACCTGAATTCCAACCGTTATCGCAACATAAATGAGAGTAACCCTTAAAGAGTTGGCTAGTTTATAGTCATGAAGAATTCGACCAAAATTAAAAAGTCCAACGAAAGTCAACGGCTTCCCAAGACGGACCTTGAAAAAACTAAGCGTTAATGAATAAATAAGAGGGAAAAGAGTAAAAGCAAAAACCCATACAATTGAAGGAAGAATAAAGAAATATTTAATTCTTTTCGATCTGAGAGCAGCCATCTCGGATTCTCCTTTTGAGGAGGGTCTCAACGACCCTCCTCAAATTTAGGTTTATTTTTTTTAAGGAGTATATCCAATTGCTTCTTGATAAGATTTCAACTGATCTTCCCGACCAATCCGATTGGTGATATCTTCCCAGTCACGAGCAGTCCGGTTTAAAGCTTCTCGAGCATCAACCTGACCGGTATAAGCTTCGGAAAGATGACGATCGAGAGCTACCCAGTATTCATTCCCGCCTGGAATACGGAGATAGGGCGCAATGTTTGGTGCAAAGAAATTATCGTAATAACCTTGGAGATATTCTTTGGCATCATCAGGATTAAACCCATTGGCAATATAGTCATCTATACTTGCTGTTCCGTTGGGTGGCAGGAAATGGAAGCTCACTCCAGGATCAACTCCAGTCCATCCCCGGCAAGCATTCCAAAAACTGATCTTGTTAGTGGCATGGAAAGCTAAGAGATGGTAAACTACTTCCGGATGCTTCGATAGGTTGGAAATAACTCCATGCCAAGATCCCCCAGTGGTATTTCCCCAAACGTTGGGTGCATCTAATTTGACAAAAGCATTTTGCGAACGGTCGAAAACTTCCATGGTTCCGGGAAGAATCGAACAGCCTAATTTTCCTTTAATCTTGGAACGGGCTTCATCCTGAACCAGTGAACCGACATCGCCCCAGGAGAAAGTAAATATTGCCTTCCCTCGTAAGAAATAATCCCAAGCTTCTCCCAAGCTCCAAGCGACCTGGGCATCAGGTCCGGTTTTGGCAAGTTTTAATTGGAATTCCAATGCCTTAATGTATCCCTCTCCATTAATTAACGGCGTCATGTCTTCTGGGTCAAACCAATACACATTATGGTATTTATCAACTTTTTCGCCAGGTAAAATGCAGAAAGGTGCTGATAATGAGGCATAATGGTACATCCCCTGCGCTCCGACTTTGAGGTGCATAACGATTCCAGAATCTGCTTCTCCATCTCCATTCCAATCCCAACCATTGAAAAACTCTGATATATCATAAAGCTCATCCCAAGTTTTAGGAGGAACATTGTATTCATACCCGTATTTTTCTTTAAATTTGGCTTTGTTATCTGGATTAGTTAGAATATCCTTTCGATAATAGAGAATTTGACCATCGCTGTCGTTAAGCGCTCCATACCATTTATCACCCCAGGTATAAAGCTTTTTAATCGATGGAGGTAAGGAATCAGGGTCCCATTTTGGAAAACGTGGATCTTTCATATAGTCATCGATTGGAATAATAAAGTCACCGGCAATTAATTCACCCATCCAGTCGGAACCAATGAAAAATCCATCAAACTGGCCAGTACCAGTCATCAAATCCGTCATGACTTTTTGATAATGAGCTGCATAAGGAATTTCTACAATGTTCAGTTTAGCTCCAGTCAATTTTTCCCATACATCTCGCCATTCATAGAGCGGTCCTGCAATTCCTCCTTTAGGACCTCCTTCGTTTACAGTAATATTAATGGTGATCCCCTCAAATTCTTTTTCCGGAGAAACCGCGATGGTTCCAAGTTCTTCATCGGTGAAGGTAATCGATTCTCCTGAAACGTTAACGAGAGTTTGGTCACTAAAGGCAACTGCAGTAAAGAAGAAAAAGATCCAAATTAAAGTAAAAACCAATCCTTTTTTAATCATATTACTTCCCTCCTTTAATTATATTTAAAGAAATACGGGAATTATCAGTTTTTTTGCTTTTATCACCTCTTTATAAAAAAGATTAATACAAAGGCTATAATCGATAGTATAAAAAAATTTTGGTTTTCAGTTTCTATTAGATCATTCGGTTTTTGGTATAAATTTAATTTAACTTTGAAAAAGATAAACGAATATTTATAAAATTTATACTAATTTGTGCAGCTGATATTATTTTAAGTAGTATTATTTGGTAATTAGAGTTTTATTACTTGCCTTAAACTTTTCTTTCTATCTTAATATATAAAAAAATTATCTT
>JAAYUT010000477.1 GCA_012517485.1 Candidatus Atribacter fermentans | reverse complement strand
TACCCCCCGATAATACAAAAACCAAACACTAAACCTGCACAAAAGCCAGGTACTGAGCCTGAATACAGGATAGGCTACTATATTAATGATAATGCAACGCCTCTTAATAAAATAAATTGGAAAGAATTAAAAGAAGAGGGTATTAACAGCGTAGCTATTCTTGTAGGAAACCCTAGAGAGTTAACTGGAGTTAAGGAGAAGCTCCAGGAAGCCGGGATTGAGGGTTGGGCTTGGATAATGGACGGATCTCCATATGCAAGGGAATTAGCAGAGATGGGCTGGAATATCCTTGTGGATGTGGAGACCTATAAAATGGAAAGTCGACTATCCTATCTTAAGCAAATGAGGGAAGATACAAAGAATGCTAAATTCATGATTTGTATTAAGCCTCCAGGTTGGGATGGCGACCAGAAAGTTGATGAACTCGTAAAACTTTGTGATTATGTTACATTTATGACTTATACGGGTGACTATTTTAAAACGAATCTTGAATTATCCAAAATTTATGAGCAGTGGAATAGGAAATATCCAGGTAAGTTTATAGCATCTCTTGAAAGTTATCGGTCCGATCGTGACGTGGTACCTAAAGAAAATAGTGTGTTACGGGCTGAAATGGAATCTGTTAAGATATATACTAAGGGAATATTTATTTTTAGGTATGGTTTAAGTAAACTGGATTTAAAACACTTCTCTCCTATTAGCACTGTAGATTCTACTATGAATTATGGAACTTTAACAACAGATGGCTGGGTACGTATTCAATATACACGTGACAGCCAGGATACTAATTATACCTGCGGACCATCAAGTCTGAAAATGGCCTTGTCTGTATACGGTATCTACTATGATGAACAAACTTTAACCACCAGATTAGGGTGTAAAGCAAAAGTAGGTACGAAAAACGAGGCTATAATCAATTTTGTGAATAGCATAGGGCTTAAAGCCAAGGAGGAAACATTTAAAGATTGGGAAACCCTCCAAGGTTATCTAAGTAAAGGCTGGCCGGTGCTTTTACGGATTGCCAGCTATTACACAGATGGTGGTGAACATTATGTCCTCTTAGCTGGTTTAAATATCCAAGAGGGCCGTGTGGAGCTTGGGGATCCATCTAATAAAGGTTTCCGGACAACAAGTACTAGTGACCTTTCAAATCGAATTAAGAAAGTTAGTGTACCATCTGTTATTGTAATAGCAAGGTAAAGGGTGGAATAATAAAGAAAGGTGGAATGTTTTGTGGGTAACGTAAAAGAAGTCTGTTGTTTGAGATTTCCAATACCTATTGCTAATTTTATAATGGAAAAAGGAGTAAAAGAAGGTTGTAAAAGCCTAATATTCAAGGACATGGGTGATGGTACGGCTGAGATAATAGTTGATCATGGTGAAGTTGATAAACTGTTGTTTTGTGAATTGAAGGGGAGATAAGTTTAGAAAATGTTATTGATAAGATGTCCATCCTGTAAGACAACAAAGAAGGAATTTTTCACTGAGGTTCATATTCATCGATCCAAAGGAGTGAAAGAATTGTGGATTAAGTGTCAACGATGCGGCCATTCCTTTAGAAGGCGTTAAAATGAAATACTGTACAGAATGCGAATATTGTGAGGTGGAGCAAGCTTCTGGTGGTCTTTTTGTTCAAATTGGAAATACTATGTTTGAAGAAAGAGATTTTAACATCTACTGTACCTATGGTTTCAAAAAAATACTTATAATATCTATGGGGAAAGGCGAAGAGGATCCGAAACCACCAGAAAACTGTCCACTAAAAAGGGAGGAATGAAATAATGCCAATACCAGAACCACGAAAAGGAGAAAAAGAAAGTGAATATATTTCCCGATGCATGCATGTTGTTGGTAAAGAAGAAAAACGTGACCGTGCTTTAGCAATATGCTACCGGAAATACCGGGAAAGAAAAAATAAATAGATTAGAGAAAGAAACTCGTGAAGATTAGTATTATTAGAGTGATGATGGAGATTATTAAAGCTGAATACACTTGGATCTTGTTTCTCCTAGAATTTTCTTCTTCACGGTTTTCTCTTTTAATAATTCGGTTTTCACTAATTGCACTTGCTTCTCCATCTTTTAATCCTTTTAGATAGGTAACGTTTTCATTCGTTTCTATAATCATTTCACGTAAGCTTTTTAATTCTTGCTCTGAGTTTTCTAATTTCTGCCATTTATATCCGTTCATGCTTCTTTTTTCAACTAGTTCGTCTTCGATTCTTTTCACCCGATTATCTAATGTGCTGATACTGTTTTTTAGAAGAGTGAATTCTTTTTTTTCTTTTTCTAATTCTTCAGTTTGTTTTTCTGTGGCTTCTACTAAGTCACATAACTGTTTTTCGTGTCTTTCTACTAATTTTTCATTGTATCTCATTTTCTCTGTTTTCCTTTTAGAATTGGTAGAATGTTCCCATTCCTTTGAACAATCTTATCACATTGACTTGGACATTGCCTGAACTGTTCTGGACTGATACTCGTATTTTAGCTTTTTTATTGGTTTCTGCTCGGTACATGAAGCTTAGATTAACTGGTTTGTCTTTAATATTGGGTGAAGTTACTGTTTTGATTGCTTCGGCTGTATTATCGATTAGAGGATCGTTTTTGGGGTCTATAAGTTCGACTTTGATTATTCCGCCATCGAAATCTTTTTTGATAGTGACGAGGTAACTTATCCATTTTCCTTTTGGTAAGACTGTGTCAAAATCACGGAATACTGGAGCGGTGTTGCTTACTGGTTTGAATATGAGTTGATCTGGTTGGGCCACGCCTTCAACGAGTAATGTTTCGATAGTACCACCATACATCCAACTACAATAATTATTCTCTATCTGGTTGTGGTCATAGGATTGGAATTGATGGAAAACCTGATTACCCACCGGTGTGGTGTTTATCAGCTCTAATTCAGAATTATAGGCTGTGAAATCTTGTGAAGC
>JAAYUT010000476.1 GCA_012517485.1 Candidatus Atribacter fermentans | reverse complement strand
GCTTTTAAATATTCATTTTCAATCCAAGCCCTGACTTCTTGTAATACCGAATCTAAATCTCCCTGGTAATTTGGATGAATTTTTTTATGATACCAGGCAGCGGCTGCATAAGTAGGAATGGTGAGGGCTAAAGCCCGGTCGTCTAATGAACTCCATTGAATCGTTCCCAAATCGAAAACTGGCGATATGAATATCAATCCCGAGGGATAAACTCCAATATCTTGAAGAGCTTTAGCTAATCCTGAACCTCGTACTCCTCCATAACTTTCTCCTGAGATAATAACCGGTGACGTGCTCCGTCCATTTTGATTCAAGTAAGTTTGAATAAATTGGGCAATACATCGAATATCTTCACTTACTCCCCAATACTGAGTTGGATCGGCTCCCCCAATCATTCGGCTAAAACCGGTGCCAATTGGATCGATAAAAACCAAGTCAGTAATATCTAATAGAGTATTGGGATTATCAACCAATCGAAAAGGCGGGGGTATCAATCTGGTTCCATCTTTACTTTTTTCCACCACCCGTGGTCCAAAAGCTCCTAAATGAAGCATCATTGATGACGCTCCCGGTCCTCCGTTAAAAGCAAATGTAATTGAACGCTTTTCCAAATTCGCAATTCCTTGGCGGTTATAAGCAATATAAAAAATTCGGGCTTGCTCAGTTTGGGTTTTTTGATCAATAATTGGTACAAAACCAACTGTAGCTAAATAATTTATTTCTTGATCATTAATCCTCAGGGTATGATGAGTGACTTTTGCTTCATTATCTGGATTTGCCAATGCCATCAAGCTTGGATTCATACTACTTAACCCAAAGTATAAAATAAGAAATCCGCAAAAAAGAAAGATCAACCAAATTTTTTTGTTCGTGAAGCAAGTACTAAAAATCATCTTCGTTTTCCTCCTAATTTTATTCATTTAAATGGAGTTTATATTTATTTCTTAAATAAACAAGAGATATCAGGTTAAATCGATTCAATCTTTGCAAAATTAGTTCATTATCAAACCTCATTTTTTCTCTTGATTTTAAAACTTTCTACTCTCCACATAGATTACCAAGAAACCTTAAACCTTTAAATTACTCCGGTATTTTTCCGGCTTGAAAAAAAGTCCAGGGCTGAGAAGGGCGATCTTTTAAATATCCGGTGAGATGTTCCCATTGGGGGTGCTCATTAATGAATTGGGTTGCATTAAACTCCATACCAGAAGAGTTTCCCCACCGTCCCCAAAAAGCGAACTGTTGTGCTAAATTGGAATCAGTTACTTTTCCATCCAAGGTTCCAAATGGTTCAAATGGAACCGGATGTGTTCCGCTGGTACTGACGTATTCAAAGGCGTCAAGGTAATAGTGGCTATCGATAGTTCGATATCCTGGCTTCTCTTTTTGAAGATACACATCATAGTGATCAGCCAAAATCTTTTGAGCGACGTTAATATCAATTTTCCCTTTATATTCATTCATCAGCTGAGTAAGCCTTACTCTTCTGGATCCGGAAGGTTTTCGTATATCGACAAAGTTACTCCCCACACATTCCAGGTTTCGGATTCGATCATCAAAAGCAGCATTAATACCGATAAAATAACCATCTTTTTTGCGTTCTATGTTGAAAAACTTCAATCCTAATTCAAAACGCATTATTTCTCCACTTTTTATATCACCCAACAACCAGGAATTAGCGTACCCTCCGTTATTCTGTTTCTTCATGATAGCGACAAAGTCATCCAGCGAGTTTCCATATTGCATAGCTTTACGGGCCCGATAAAATTCAGGTGCTTCATTTTCTTCATAAACATTAAAGCCTCCAATGGTTGTCTCCACACCCACAATTCCTGCTCCAGTAATAAAAAAGTCGGCAAAACTATCAATAAAACCAGGTGAACTTTGCATTAAGATACGATTCCCTTGCGATGGAACAATTTCAAGAATGAAATTCATGAATTGGCCGCAAACAAAATCATTCCAGGAATTGTGAGCTATGACTATATTATGGTTGGTCGTTATTGATCCAGTTGCAATAAAAGCACTGCAATGTTCTTTTTCGGGCATCTCAATTTTATTATAGGTTTCCTGAGCTTTTGTAGGCCACCAATAACCGGTTAGTTCTTCATATCCATTCCAGGCTAATATTTCTTTGTAACTAAGAGGTGTTCCAGCGGCTGTCGCTCCATCGGCAATCCCTCTCATTTCTTCAACCAACTCGGGATCGATAAACTTGATAAACAATCTGTCGGCGGTATCAACAAAAAACTGCCATTCCATACCAGTATTAAAAGGAACTATAAATTGAACCGTTCTTAAGATTTCATGCAATTCGGCAGCAGCAAGATAGCCATGTTGATAACCCCTTTCGTAAGGGTCACCTTCAATATGAACAAAAATCCAACCATTTTCCTCAAAACGATATCCTTTTCCATATTGTATTAAGTTGGTTTTTTCAGAAGTGAATGCAGCTGTACTTACGACAAGGAATATAAAACAAAACAAGAGGGAAATCCAGTATTTTTTGTGTTTCACTCTAAAGCCCTCCTTTTTATAATAAAAAACTATCTTCTATTTCATATATATCGTCATTTTTAAGAATATTTATAGAGTTTAATTCTCATTTATCTTTTTATCCATAGCTATTTTAAAATGAGATTCTCACGTCACAAAATATCTTCCTTAGAATGACGGAGTAAGTAAATGAGATGCCAAGTTATCCAACCAAAGTCTGATTATACCCTTCGAAATGATTATTTAAGAAAAGTATTTAAAATTCTCATCTGATAT
>JAAYUT010000475.1 GCA_012517485.1 Candidatus Atribacter fermentans | reverse complement strand
CCTTACCAAAGATAAAGTTCTTCCTGTTCCTGGAAATGAATATGGCTGGGCTGGGGTACCTGTCACAAATGTTGAAGAAAGGTTCTCCTATGTTCCTGATACCCTTTTAACTCCAGAAAACGTTGATATATTCGGATTCTAAAATTGGTATAAACCGGAAGGCTTAAAAAGGGAGTTTATTTCTAGCCTTCCGGTTCTATTTTTTTATACTGCAGCGAAAATAAATTCAAAAAGATAGTTGCAATAAGGAATGAAGGTGAAACCCGTTGATTCGCATTGAACATGTTTCAAAGTCATTTCCAGGAGTTGTTGCACTCGATGATATTTCCTTTCAAATTGATTCTGGGACAGTCCATGGTTTGGTTGGAGAAAATGGTGCTGGGAAGAGCACTTTGATCAAGGTAATTTCTGGAATTTACTCCGACTATGAAGGAGATATATTTATTGATGATCAACGGCTCCAGATAAATTCAGTTCATGAAGCGCAAAAAAAGGGTATTGCAACAATTTTTCAAGAGTTGACTGTTGTTCGTGAACTCACGGTAGCTGAGAATATTTTTTTAGGTAGAGAACCAATCGGTTTTGCTGGAGCCTTAGATCGAGCCGAAATGGAAAGAAAAAGTAAGCAAGTATTGGATGAACTCAACGCCTCTTTTTACCCTCGTGATAAAGTCGGCGACCTTTCAGTTGCCAATCAGCAATTGGTAGAAATTAGTAAAGCTTTAGTTTTAAATACTCAGATTCTGATTATGGATGAGCCTACCTCATCACTAACAGAAAGAGAAATCAAGAATTTATTTTCAGTTATCGATATGCTTAAGGCAAAGGGAATCACTATCCTCTATGTTTCTCATAAATTAGAAGAAATTTTTAAAATTTGCGATGCCATTACTGTCCTGCGAGATGGAAAACATATACAAACCAGTTTGAAATCAGCTACAACTCCATCTGAGGTTATTCGAATGATGGTTGGTCGATCGCTGAACATGATGTATCCTCCTCGGACTGCCCAAAAAGGTGATTTACTCCTTTCAGTAAAAAAACTAACTCGAGCAGGTGAATTCAAGGATATCAATTTTGAAGTTCATGCTGGAGAAATAGTTGGTTTCGCTGGTTTGATTGGTTCAGGAAGGACTGAGTTAGCCAAATCATTATTTGGAGCAACGTGCCCAGATATGGGGGAAATAAAAATTAATAATCAAAATATGAAGCTTTTTTGTCATCCAAGCGAAGCAATATCTCAGGGTTTAGTCTATCTTTCTGAAGACCGAAAGCAGGAAGGCCTTATTCTCCTTTTATCAGTAAGAGAAAATATCTCACTTCCCATTGTTAAGAAAATATCTCAAAATCTTTTTGTAAAAAGAAAAGAAGAACAAAACATTGTCGATTCTTTGATTGAAAAACTAAAAATTAAAGTATTCCACCGAGATCAAGTAGTCGAAACCCTATCTGGGGGGAATCAGCAAAAAGTGGTTATTTCTAAATTACTTCTCACCAATGCCCGGGTGCTTATTTTTGATGAACCGACCCGTGGTATCGATGTCGGAGCAAAATATGAGATTTACAAAATTATGAACGACTTGACTGCTGAGGGGAAGGGAATAATTTTTATTTCCTCAGAACTTCCAGAAATCTTGGGTATATCTGACCGAATTTACTGTATGCGGGAAGGGCAAATTGTCAAAGAATTTACTCGAGAGGAAGCGAATCCAGAAAAGGTGATGTCAGTTCTTACAGGGGGTTCATCGATATGAATTTGTCACTTGAACAGAGAAGCCAGGAAAAACGAAGGCTGCTTCGTAATTTTCGTGAGCTACCCATTTTCCTTTATATAGTCGGCATGTTAATAGTATTTTCTATTATTATCCCAGGGTTTTTCACGGCAAGAAACTTCATCAATATTTCTCGTCAGATTGCAGTCGTAGGGATTTTATCTATGGGAATGACCTTAGCGATTTTAACCGCTGGGATTGATCTTTCAGTTGGTTCAATTTTATCTTTTGCCATTAGTATTGGAGGAATGGGAATACCCGATGGGAGATCGATTTGGGTAGTTTATCCTCTGGTTTTGGGATTTGGGTTAATTCTTGGGTTAATAAATGGATTCTTGATTACCCGTGTGGCAGTACCGGCGATCATTATTACCTTAGGGACGATGAATATTTATCGAGGGATAACCATGATCGTGACCCAGGGAAAATATATTACTCCCATACCTTCTCAATTTTTATATATTGGTCGAGGGTTAATACCATTTTTATTTTTACTCGGTACAGTGATTCTTTTTATTTATATCACTCTTTTTACTCGTTTTGGACGGAATATTTATGCTATTGGTGGGAGTGAACAGTCGGCAATTTATTCAGGTGTACCTGTACAAAAATATAAAATAGCTGTTTATGCGATTAGCGGCGTTCTTTCGGCTTTTGCCGGTTTAATTTTTGTTGGGAGAAGCGGATTTATTCAACCTCAAGCCGGTATAGGTTATGAAATGAATGCCATAGCTGCAGTCGTTATTGGTGGTACAAGTATTGCAGGTGGGGTTGGAAGTATTTTAGGCTCATTCCTTGGATCAGTATTAATGGGTTTAATTTTGGCTGGTTTAACCATGCTTTCTGTTGATCCTTATTGGCAGGGTTTAGTCACTGGCATTCTCATCATATTAGCTATTTCTATGGATTCTTTCCGACAGCTTCGTAATGAGAGGAGAACGCTATGAAACCGGGAAGTGAACAATTTCGATCGATCCTCATTCTCGCTCTGGTTAATGTTGGAATTATCCTTGTTCTCTCGTTTTTATCTCCTACTTTTTTAACCTATGAAAATTTTCTTTCGGTTCTCAAAAGAATGAGCGAGCTGGGGATGCTCGCAATAGCTGAAACTATTGTTTTTATAAGTGGAGGCTTTGATCTTTCCATTGGAACAGTCATGGCGATCTCTGGCTTAATCGCTGGCCAAATGTATATTCTTGGGCTCCCGTTT
>JAAYUT010000474.1 GCA_012517485.1 Candidatus Atribacter fermentans | reverse complement strand
TCCTTGATCAATTCGCACCTCTATGTCTTCATATCGTAGCCCCCATATTTCCAGACATCTGTCACGATATTGTTTATATCCCCGATTCATAAAGTGTATACTATGTGCTGACCCTCCCACAGAGTGCCGCTAATTTCGGCTTGAATTCAGACCTCTTTCATGATAGAATGCTTTTTCTATGGAGGGATGGCCGAGCGGCTCAAGGCGCCTGTCTTGAAAACAGGTATAGGGAAACCTATCGTGGGTTCGAATCCCACTTCCTCCGCCAGGCTTAACAACCTAACATTTGGGGAGGTGCCAGAGTGGACGATCGGGGCCGCCTGCTAAGTGGTTGTCGGAGTAAAATCCGACCCAGGGTTCGAATCCCTGCCTCTCCGCCTGATAAAAGAACCGCCAATTGGCGGTTCTTTTATTTCTCTGTCACCTTTTTGATCACCAACGTGAGTGGTGGTCTTCCGCCCAGCCAACCGCATGGCTGACTTCGATCACCTCACCGCACTCCCCTTCAACAATGCCATCGAAATACCCGATCATCTGGTGAACTTCTGAGCGGATGATCAGCATATCGGTTTTGGCGATACGTTCAAAGAATGGGGTAAAGGTCAGGTCCACCTTCGTAGTCACAGGGGTTCGCAGCTTCCAGGGTGCTTTAAAGTCCTGTGTCGAATATGTGAAGATCACATCTTCACTGAGCTTGATCAGCCGGCCATCAATACACAGAGCATTCTCAGTGGAACCGGTGTTGTCCGTCCAGCCAGCGCCAAAGTTGGTTCCAAGCGTGCGGCCATCAGGAAGGCGGGTTGAGAAGCTCGCCCAATTCCAGAAGCCTTTATAAGGCCAAACCCCTCTCCCAAAATCAAGCGTGGCAAAGGTTTGATCTCCGTCAAACGGGATCGTTCTTCCGTCCAGGACAACATTACCTTCGGCCGGCAGGGTGTTGTTCTTGGCGGTAAACTGGAACAATCTCTCGCTCCATGGCACCACCACATTCAAGCTTTCATGGGTTTCCGATTCATTGATCCTGAACTCTGCCTGCAGCGGTTTGCCTCCAAAATCGGCAATGTCCACCAACAAGCGCACTCCGGCTTCTTTTTTCTGAATGCTTATCTTGCAGCCTTTGCCCTCATAAACTGCATCGTCAGGTACCAGATCACCAAGGATAATATCCTTGCCCAGAGGTGTGATGATGGTTTTCTCAATGAACTCGCCGGTCGCAAAATCCAAAAAATACACAAAAGGCAAGCCAGCGTAATCCACATCGCTCAACGTCACCGAAAACAGGTGGGTGGGGCTGGTGATGCACCAGTAGTTCCAGCGTTTTTTGCGCAGTGGGTGCCCGTAAAGCCGGCAGTTTTGCAACGGTTGGCGGGACCAACCGATGGCCAGCGGGTTCAACCTCCCATTGGGCAGGCAAAGATCGACAGGTTGGGTAAGTTCATTTTCCTGAAGCATAGTGTATCCTTTCACCAGGTAAGCATTATTATAGCCTTCGGTTGGAGAGAATCAGGAAAATTGGCCACAATAAAGATGGAAATAAATAGGCCAAGAAAAAAGCCACCTTGCGGTGGCTTTTAGACTAGTCTTCTTCTTTGGAACGTATCAGGATGATGGATTTACCGGTCGGCTTTTTGAGGTCGAAGTAGGCTTTCCTGGCACGCACCAGGGTGGCAAGCTGCTTTGCACCGTAGGTGCGCGGGTCAAAACCCGGGTCGATACGACGCAGGGCTGTTCCAACTTCCGAGAGTTTGCACCAGCCATCGTCATCCGTGCCAACCATTTCGATCGCCTGGTTGACGTTATCGATCAGTTTGGCTTCAGGTTCGGTAAGCTTTGCGGACATCTGCTGCTTGGCGGCGAGTTTCTTCTTTTCGCGTTCGCGTTCGAGCATGTTTTCGGTGTAAATGAATACGTCGCAGGCCGAGACGAATGCCCGCGGGGTCATCTGCTTGCCGATGCCAATCACCAGCTTACCGCTTTCGCGGATACGGGTGGCGAGCCGGGTGTAGTCGCTGTCGCTGGAGACCAGGCAGAACCCATCCACAAGGTTGGTATGCAGGATATCCATGGCATCGATGATCATCGCCGAATCCGTTGAGTTCTTACCAACCGAGTAAGAGAATTGCTGGAATGGTTGGAAGGCGAAAGAGTTGAGGGTATCTTTCCAGGACCTCATGTTGGAAGAGGTCCAGTCACCGTAAATGCGTCGGATAGTCGCGTTACCAAAACGGCTTGCTTCAACCACGATTTGCTCCATCAGAGCAGATTGGGCGTTATCGCCGTCAATTAAAATCGCGACCCGTTTTTCTTTCAGGTCGTTAGAAATGTCATTTTCGTTTGTCATACTAAAATTATAACTGTTAATTCCCCCTCAGGCGCAAGTCTTAGCAACCGCATTCGTCCATCAGGTTCACCTGGTGTTTCTCATAGTAATCCTGGTGATACTCCTCAGCTGGGTAAAAAACGCCAGCATCGCAGACCTCGGTGATGATCTTGCATTCATACTCACCTGAGTTGTTCAGGAAGGCGATCACCTGTTCGGCGGTATCCCGTTCTTCTTTGTTGGCGACGAAGATCGCGGAGCGATATTGGGGGGCGAAACTGCGGCTGTTAGATTCGCACAAAGTTGGGTCATGAAAACTGAAAAAGGCTTCAAGCAAGTCTTTGTAAGAAATGATCTCGCTGTCGAAATCGACCTGGATTGCTTCCGCATGGCCAGTCAGATCTCTACAGACATCCCGGTAGTTTGGATTCTCGGTATGACCGCCAGTATAGCCGACCATCGTGCCGACCACACCCTGGACGTGCTTAAATTTGGCTTCCATACCCCAGAAACAACCGCCTGCAAAGATTGCTTGTTTGATCATGATTTTCACGCTCCAAATATTCAGTAAAAAAGCCATATCAATAAGGCTTTATCTGAATATATCAAGAGGTTGATATATTTTCAAACTGCATCCTTACACAGAACGCGATCCAATGAATCATCCATTTTCGGGTTAATTGCAGATAATTCCGGGGGGTGTTTTATAGATGGAAAATGACCAGATTTTTACTTCTATTTCGATAGGTATGCCAAAAGAAACTGGACCTGCCTAATAAATACATGAACCCAGAAGGATCCACCTGTGCTGGGTTTCTTTTCCAGTAAACCTTCAGCCAAGCGGTTAACAGAACAATTCCAATGGGGCTATAAATTTCCTCGCTGAATTAACAAGAAAAGGATATTCCAAAGGAATCTGTTATTTTTTTAAGATAAAACTACTTCGAATTTGTATCGTAGAAAATAGAATTACCAGATTTAAAACAAAACCAGAAAATGCAATAACCATTTGTAAATAATCTAAGAAATTCTTGGTAATAGATTGAAAAGTGAGCAAGACTCCTAAGGCAATTCCAAAATATACTACAAGTTGAGTCCCAATAGCCCATAAGAATAGGATTTTGTCGGGTAACAATTTATTTAGCGATGCATAAACCAAAAAAGGGATCAAAACCATAGCCATATGTTGATGTGCATGCCAGGTAATCGCAAGTGTGGAAGAAAAAACACCCAAAATTGTTATTACCCATGATGGGCTTCCAAAAGGTGGGTAATCTTTTATCAGAAAATAAAGTGACAAGATTGTCAGAAGAACCCCCAATCCTGTAATTGTCCACCCAAATGATGTGCTCAATAGATTATTCAAATTCAAACCAACCATTCGCCAATTTATCATTGCTTCCGGAGCACCTGTGGAAATATTAGCCGCATATTTGGTCCAGAGGTTGATCAATGCTTTGATGCCATCAGAACCCGACAGGATTAATGAGGTTGCCAAGATTATTCCAGACGATGCAAGAAAGCCAATCACGAGTTTCCAATGACGCATAATTAAGATAATTGGTAAAATGAGGATAAGCAATTGTGGTTTAACCAGTAAACCCCCCAACCATAAACCAGATAGAATGGGTTTTTTTCTAAATGCATTTCGAATAAATTCACCTGCACAAACCATCAACAAAACCTCAACCTGCCCTATCACAATGTTAATAAATACTGGGTAAGAGACCAAAATAAGAATGAGCAATTTCATAACATCTACATTTTTGCCATTCTCCGTAATTATTTTTTTCAGAAAAAAAACAAGGTATCCAAATAGAATAATCAGATTCAAGATAGTCCAGAGCCAATAACCATTGACCAAATCAATTCTAGAAAAAATCTGAAAGGGAAGAACAAAGAAGGACAAATAAGCTACAGGTAAAATCGGAATTGCTGAGTCATCTGTTTTTGGAAGAACACCTAAAGAAGTAAGTTCCTGTGTTTGAACATTACCTAAATTATTGAGATCGTATATTTCCGAATATCCTTTATGATCTGCAATTTTTCCAGCACTCCAATATGCTAAATAATCCGCCCCATATGTTGAAAAAAAACTACCATTAACAAACCAACTATTAATAAAAATAAGATTGATAAAGATTGTACAAAAAAGTATCAGAACCTTCCATTTATTTTTATTAAAACTTAAAGAAAGTTTTTTCTTCTTATTTTTCATAATTAGAACCCCTGCCTTTCGATGTAAATAAAATGAGTGAAAAAAACAGTCTTGTCTTTAGTTTTTGAAGTATGAATAATTTAAACTTACAGACTAAAATTCGAGCCTTCCTGACAGATTTTTTCATACTCGCAATCGACATTATAAAAGTAGCTTTTCAGGATTTATCCTCCCAGAAAGTATTCGAACCTGCAACCAAGCGGATGATTTCATAATTCCATCAAGGATATAAATCAAGATCGAGCAAAAACCTTGATACGAGCATTAAGCAGTTCAAGCTTTATTGAATGATAATATTTTAACTATTTTCAAAAGAATATTTTTGGTATTATTTTTGTTTAATTTCTATGACCTTCATTGCTTCAGAGATTTTATTTAGGCTTTCTCTTGCAAAATCGTGGCCACTAATGGTTGTTAATCGATCAATCCCAATTGACCTAGGGTTTTTAATCGAACTTGATGGAATTGTAACCAATTGATATGTGTAATTATTCTGTGTCACATTTTTTTGTAAATGCGGTCTAGTCATCGGTCTCCTCTTTCCTACACCCATTATAATAGTTTTCAAAAAAATGGTGATTTAGGTTAGGGTCAAAATAATGCTTCCTCTTTATCCAAACAAAGCCATCACTTTTCGAAATTACCGCAACATCAATCGGACCTCCAACAATTTCATCCTCCATTGATACTCTTCTTTTAACAGATGTAAGAGTTACTAACATTTCAGCCATATCAGCAAGTTCATCTTTAGGTAATATATTAACAGCAGAAAGTATTGGATCTATATGGGCTTCCTGTTTGTATTTTCCTAATTCACGAAGGAAGTCGTCCCGAATTATTTTGCTTTCCTCTATCAGATTTTTTTGGAGTTCTTGTTTATCTGTGTCACTAATTCCAGTAATCTTATTTAATAGTGTCGATGGAAGCCCTTCTGAAAATTGCAAAACAAAGTCAATTAAGAATTTTTCATATTCAGGATTGATACCCTCAATAAAAGTGACTACCATATCCTCAATAGCGAATGGTTGAATTATCGACTCCTGCTCGTTCGTGACTTTATAAGTATTTTTTATTCTACACTTAAGTGCACAGTCAACTACACAATCTATGGCGATATTCAAGAAAGACGGAAAGTGCTCTGATTCTCCATATCCCGCAATAACAATCCCTGATGTGTTATTTGGGAAAAAATTTTTCGTAAAAAACAAACCAGCCATTTCTTTAATTTTCTGTAGACTTTCGCCATCTAGTGAAATGTTAGCTAAAGTGGTATTAACAATACTTTCTACTAAAGTGCTGTGTTTTTTTTCAAAGGTTTCAAGATAATCTACGGTTGTTCCATCAATGAAGTCAAGTTTATTAAAATCGTCATATTTCTTGTCTATTAATCGCTTTACAGCATCTTGAATATCGCAAGGGTTTGTTTGAGGATCATTACTAGCCTCGGTGACAGTTTTATCGATGGGTTCCTTAATGAAGAAATGATAAAAAGGATAGAGCCGATTTTTAATTGCTTGAACCTGATCCTCTTCTGAAAAATATCCTCTGAGAAATTCTGAAAAACTTAGAAAATATTCGTTCAAACTGCCATAAGAAACATTTCCCAACTGATTCCGAAAAACCTTAATAACCACTTCCCAAGGTATGCCATTGATTTCGGATGCCCCATAAACCATAATGCCAACTGGTTGATACTTAGACAACATGAAGAGCTTATTTGCAGTTTGATAAATTTTTTGTCTATGCAAATTTCCTTTAGTTTCTCTATAAGTAACCGCACTATCTGCAGCGATTGCGATAGCCAATTTATTCATTATAATTATTTCTGCTGTCATATTAATCTCTCATTGACAATCTCAATTTACATTATTATATATGAATTAATATAGAGTTCAAAGAGATAAATTTATGATTTATATAAGAACTCTTATCGAAACCTAGAATGAATTAAAGCTCTCCAGAATTCTGACTTATTTTAGCAACGATTCAATATTCTTCTTTGCTTCTCTCAACTGACTAATCATCGATTCCATTGTTTCATAATAAGGCAAGAATATCTCATAAAACTCTTTTACAGCTTCTGCTTGCTTCTCACTGTCTGATGTGTTCTGCATTTCATAATTAATTTGAGCCATCCTAAGAAACATGGTCATTAATGGTAACTGTTGTTTTCTTGTTTTGGGGGGCAATCTACGCATGAGAGCAATTACATCTTCAATATCAGAATCGCCGAAATCTTCGCCAAAAAAGTATTCAATAGGTTTTCCGAGGAATTCAGAAAATAAGATCAAATCTGCTGCGGAAATCTGAGTTTTTCCTCTTTCAATATCCGAAACCGCCGCCGATGTCTTGTTAAATTTATCTGCCAAATCTTGCTGTGTGAAATCACGTTGTAATCTAGCTGCTCTGATCCTTTGAGCAATTTCCAAATTGTTGTCAATCATCAGATACCTCAAATCAAGTATTACTTACATAATAACATAACTGGTACTTGACAAACATATGCTTTTGCTTATACTTGTATTCAAGCATTACTTGAATTATAAGTCTACTATATTTCAATAATGAAACCGAAGGTTTCATACTTGCCACCTGCACCAGACGCATAACGAGACGGTCAAGGGCGAGGTGACGAGTCCCTTGACGGTCGAGGCGTCTGGGGCACTAAGAGGAAATAAATCGAGACCCGGGAAACCGGGAAACCCCCGTACTGTAATACGGGGGTGCAAAATACAAAGGAAGGTTTTATGGAAGGTTTTTTAACAATTGACACTCTGTATCTTCATATGAAATACCCTAAGCGAGATATTTTTGATGAATATTATCGATATGTGTCAGAGGTCGATACACGAATTCTAAAAAAAGGATGTGTAGTTGGGGATTTCGTCGTAAAGACCGGATCATCTGGCTACAAAATCAGCGTTTGGCAACACGACGCAAGAGTTTACCTTACAGACCAGGTGGATGAAAAATGTGGAGAAGGTAAGGGGATGGGAATTTGGATTCAACTTGGTCCAAAATTTTTATTAGCAAATATTAATCACCTTCAACTTGGAGTCTATGGTTTTTTGTACGAAATTGGGATTGATGAAATCTTCCCGATTTCTCTTAACAGAATAGATTTAGCCATTGATTGTCTTGGTTTATCAATGCATGATCAGGATGTTAATTTCTGGAAAGAGGGTTGGGTTGGTAGATCTAAACTATCCGAGGTTATTTACAATAAGCGAACCGGTCGGTTAGAAACTATTTATTTTGGATCGAGAAGTTCTCCTGTTTATTTTCGCATCTACGACAAAGTAACTCAATCAATTATTGACGGTGATGATAAATATTGGCTTGATGTGTGGAAGAACTTCGATGGATCTGTTACTAGAATTGAGTGGCAGGTAAAACCTAAGGCTGGCAAATTTCCAGATAATTTGAAGGATTTTGACAAATTCAATGATGTCTCAGTTCGAGAGTTGATGAATTACTTACTAGATTGGGGGCGTTTATGTACTCCTGGCCAATCTGATACCAATCGTAATCGGTGGAAGGACTCTCCCCTTTGGAGTGAAATAAGGGAGTTAGTAGCCATATGGTCAAATGGCGTTGATTGGCCAACTTCCAGATTTGGCAAAGAATTTCATGGAATTTCTGATGCTTATATGAAATTTCTAAGTGGTGCGATCTCTGGGGGAATTGCTAAAACGAACCCTAACAATCCAAACATAAATGGACTATTTGAAGGTTTGGATGAATTTGGTGAAACCTTAGAAAAAATTCAACGTGTAGCCGAAATGAAAGCAAAGAGGATTAAAAGATTGTGATTTCTTGGGCTGGGAAGGACCCTGACCCAAGAGGGGGAGGGTGCCCAGCCAAAAGAAATCTAAATGTTGAAAATGCCAGAGAAAAAAATGTTAATAGACACGGAAATTATCTTAAAAGGTCGGCTGGATGGTAATCAACGTAATCGTTTGGTACGGTTACTGGATATGCTTTATACACCTGGGGAATTGGCGAATGAGATTGGTTTCGAAGTAAGACAGGTCTATCGTGTTTATATCCCTTTAGGATGCCCACACGAAAAAGATTCAACAGGTAGGTTATGGATCAATGGGGCAGAATTTAGAGATTGGGTAAAAGACCTCTACCAAAAACGAAATCTTGGTCCAGATGAAGCTTTCTGTCTATCATGTAAGAAAACAATCAAGATGATTTCGCCAGAAAAATATCAAAAGGGAAGATTATCGTATTACATCAGCAATTGCCCTTTTTGTGGCAGAAAATTGGCAAGGATCATCACAAAAAGTAAGAGAATAGATGATCAATCGTAATAACTGGCGCTTGGTAAATGAGTACCTAAAGTATCGGACTGAAATTGATCAAGTCTGCGATAGAACGGTAAAGCTAGAAGAATCTTGGTTGCGACACACACTTTATTGGTTGGGTGAAAAATCAATCGATCAAGCTCCGAGAATACGCCCTTCATTTTCAGAATTTATATTATCAGGTGAAGGATCAGAGTTCTCGTCAAATTACCTTAGGAAACTCCTTGGCTCAAACAAAAGGTTTATGGAATGGGTTTCTATTCATAAGGCGGGATACAGACAAATACTTACGCTTGCTTGGCTAAAAACAATCAAGTTGCCAAGAATGTATGACGAAGGCCAAGAGCATGAATTTGTCTCATTTGAGGAAATATTACAGATTGCTAGATGTCCAGTAAATAACCTACGAGATAAAAGAATTAGGGCTGCTGCTGTGCTTTGGTTTCTTTCTGGCATAAGAGTTGGGGCATTTGTTACTCTTCCAATTAAAGCGGTCAATCTTGAAAAATTAGAAATATATCAATATCCCTCTTGGGGAGTACATACCAAATTTGGAAAGAGTGCAGTTACCGATTTACTAAGAATTCCAGAATTAATAGCTGTTGTCAAAGAATGGGATCAATTAGTGAGAAATCAGTTACCAGATACTGCTTATTGGTTCGCTGCCTTATCTCCGGACACAGGTACTTTTGACAGTTCAATCTCGGCCATTGGAAAAAACCGTGGCAATAGAGCTTATAAGGACCTAAAAGATTGGATGGGTCGTGTTGGATTACCATTTCATTCTCCACATAAATTTCGGCATGGTTATGCTGTATTTGGGATCAAGCATTTTACAACGCTGGCTCAGTTAAAAGCGTTAAGTCAAAACTTAATGCATTCAAATATAAGTATTACTGATGGGATTTATGGAATGTTATCCAATACCGATAAAAAGAAACTATTATCCGAATTCAATCCAGGTCAAACTGATAATCCCTCTGGTTTGGATCAAAAAATAGATGAAATACTTTCCCTTTTAAGGCAAAAAACCCCAAAAATACCGGGGTAAATATGCCAGAGTGGAGCCACCTGAGGGTTAAAAAGTGGGCCCGGAACGATTCGAAACTTCAACTAAGTGGATTTTAGCCTAATTCTGGTAAGCATAAACAACCATGCTAACCAATTTCGGTTTGCATGGTCATTTGAAGAAAATAAAAAGAATTGATTGAATTAGGATCCTGATCTTCTACCAGGAAGAGCTGCAACGATAATCATTAATATTACCAATGGACCAAATAGCTGGCCAATCGTTTTATATACCATTCCAAAGATGTCAGGGGAAAACAGATACATAAGGACAAACAATACGAAGAGCACTAGAAGATTTACCAGTAACTTCTTTAAGAATTTCACAACCCACCTCATTATTCACTTTGATCTTAATTGATTGTATGTATATTGTACATTAAAACAAGAAGAATTATATCAAATTAAGATTTGCATATAGTCTTCTTTCTGATAATACACTGGGGTAAATATGGCATAGTGGAGCCGCCTAAGGGTTAAAAAGTGGGCCCGGAAGGATTCGAACCTTCAACCAAGCGGTTATGAGCCGCCTGCTCCGCCATTGAGCTACAGGCCCTTCAGG
>JAAYUT010000070.1 GCA_012517485.1 Candidatus Atribacter fermentans | reverse complement strand
GTCGGATTGTGGAAATTCTTGATAATTATCAAATTAAAGAAGAAGATTTAATAAAAAAATTCATGGGAGTTGAGGAAAAAGGAGAAAAAACCAATGCAGATAAATCCTAATTTGAAATCATCCGGTGTTGGCAGTGGAACAATGGTTAAAAACAACAAAATTCAATTAGTTTTACGTAGTCAGTGGTTTCTCCTTTTGCTTGCTGAATTTCTCATTGCCGTTATTACTGGGATCGTCAATCCCAGGTTTTTTAACATGAGTAATATCATTAATGTTTTAGAGCAAATAGCTGTCCTTGGAATCGTTTCATCAGGAATGACTTTATTGATTATTTCAGGAGAAATCGATATTTCCGTTGGTGCCAATATTGGATTATCTTCTTGTGTAATGGCAATTATGATTAAGAGCGGAATAGGTGTCTTCCCATCTTTTATTACCGGTATTGCCTTAGCAATTTTTAGTAGTTTTTTAGTCGGATTAACTGCCCATACTTTTAAAGCACCTTCCTTTATTACCTCTTTGGCTTTTATCAGTGTCTTTCAGGGAATCGCATTAGCCATCACCAAAGGGTCTTTTCAAACTATATACGGTCAGGCTGAAACAATCGGTATGACCCGTTTAGGGGATATCCTCCCTTTGAGTTTTGTGATTAGCTTGGGTGCCTACCTGGTCGTTCATTTCATATTGGCTTATACCAAATTTGGACGGAGAATCTACTCAGTAGGTAGTAATCCGGCGGCTGCATATCTTTCGGGTATTTCAGTAGTTAAAACCAAGTATTATGCATTTCTTTTCAGTGGTTTTTTTGTCGGAATCGGTTCTATGGTTTTACTTTCAAGAATTGGTGCTGCTCAGCCTTCCACCGGCAGTGGCATCGAACTCAAAGCCATTGGAGCGGTGGTTATTGGCGGTACACCTTTATCAGGAGGAAAGGGAAAAATCATCGGCACTCTTTTAGGAGTTTTGCTTATGGGGATCATCTCTAATGCTCTCAATATGATGCGAGTTAATCCTTATTATCAACAGGTCACCTTTGGTTTACTCATTATTGCTTCCTTAGCTATGAGTATTTTCAGTTCTTACAAAGGTCACAGCCGTTCAAGTAAAGGCACTAAAATAGTAATTGGGTAAAGGAGAGCTTCTTATGAAAATTAGTTTTCATACCGATGCCTTCAATTCGTCAGTTTTTAATTTCGAAAAGGCTTTGCAATGGGCGCAAAAAAATGATATTCATTTCATTGAGTGCGGATCTTTAGAAGGAGTCAATTGGATTCATGGTTTGGGATACTTCCCTCATGTCTCCTTATCCGAAGATCCGATGGAAATAAGAGAAAAGATGGATTCTTATGGTGTTAGGTTTTCTCAAATTGATGCGGCTTACCCTTTGTCGGGACGTGACGGTTTATATTTCGGAGTGCAGTATGTTTTAAAAACTCTCCCCTGGGCAAAGATTGCCGATTGTCCCAATATCGCCACCACCGACGGTTTGTATAAACCCGAAGGGCTTTCCGAAAGCGATTGCTTGGAACTCATGAAGCAAGCTTACGGAACCATTATTGAGAAAGCTGAACGATATGGTATTACCATTAATATCGAAGTCCATGGATACTTCACGACAAAACCCGAATTCCTGGATAAGATGCTCAACTTTGCTCAAAGTGATTATTTTGGTTTGAATTTCGATACCGGCAACAGTTTTATTGCTGGTCAAGATCCAGTGACTTTTTGCCAACATTTTATTAAAAGAATTAAGCATGTCCATATTAAAGACGTATCACCAAGTTTAGCAGATTCCTTACGAGGAAAAGAAACCGGCATTGGCATCAGCCAGGCTGCTATCGGTGAAGGAGTCAATGCCGAAAACATTATAACTGTCATCAAAATGCTTCGTGATTCTGGCTATAATGGGGTATTGAGCATTGAGTGTGAAGGTCAGGGAGGACCCCTCATCGAGAAATCTCTTCACTGGCTCAGAAATACTCTCCAAACTCTCAACATTCCAGAGGAAAAAAGCTTCTGAGGGTATTTGATTTTTTATTTTATAATATATTTAATATTTTTATCATATATCAGGAAAATTTATCTTAATACATCACGAAGAAAAGTTTATCAACGTGGTATTCTCTCCTACCCTCACCGTTATTCTGTTTAATTTATTCCCCCATTGAGGGGGGATTCAAAGGGGATGTGCCTTTTTTTTGTTTCATCACTTTTCGCTTATTCCTGTATTTTCAGGACCGACCTTCATGCTGCATAGCAGCACCAGATGAGGATGAAAATATAAACTCAGGAACCAATCTCCCTCTTTCAAAAAGGGGGTCAGGGGGATTTGAATTTTTTTCCTACTTCGTCATTGCGAGGAGCGTCTTATGCGACGTGGCAATCTCATCCACCCACTCCGTCATTGCGAGGAGCGTCCTATGCGACGTGGCAATCTCATCCTTTAAAGTTTTTATAAGGAAAGAATCGAAAAGATGAGATCCTCGCGGCTTCAGAATACGAAGGCTCAGGATGACCGATAAAAGGCACACCCCCCCTAACCCACCTCAATGGGGGAATTTATAAGATGGTATTTTCAAGATAGATCAGCTTATCAGTGTAATTTTGAAGAGCTTCAAATTCCGACAATTTTGAAAAATTTTTTTTAAAAGCATTCATTCTCAATAGAGGCTTTTTATAAATTCTGATTAGAATTTTAAGACTGCCTATTTTTTTCTTTCATAGAAAATGAATTCTCATAACAGGAGGTAACATTATGAATGATGTTTTTGTTCTCCTAGGAATCGATATGGAAACCGATATTGGCAGTTTCACTCCATTTCTACAAGGAGTTGAAAAGGGAACCCCTTTACTTTTAAAACTCTTTGAAAAAAAAGGAATCCCGGCGACCTTCCTATGGGTAGCCGATATCATATCTCAATTTAAACCCTTGACGAAAGAAATCGAAAGATGTGGTCATGAAAATGGCTGTCATACTCTCCAGCATGAAACACTTGGCGTGCCATATTTCGACATTCCTCTCATCAAGCCGGTACTTCCCGAAGAAATTGCTCATCGCATCAAAAAAGCAACCGTTATAGTTGGCGACGTCATTGGAACTCAACCCCTTTCTTTCCGTACCACCCGATTTTGGGGAAATGAAATAATCTTGAATACCTTGAACGATTTAGGTTATTTGGCCGATTCGTCTTATCCAATGTATTATTACCAAAAACAACTTACCCCTTATCATCCTTCTCGTGAGAACTGGACCGAACGTAGCAATTTAAACATTCTTGAAATTCCAACTTTTGCCGATTTAACCATTGAAAGTCATGATGAATACGGGCGCGACCGTGATCAGTGGCCAATTTTTCGAACTGAAGGTGCTCAGGTATTAATGAATCATATCGAGAACATGATTGCCTATTTCTTGAACCGAAATCTCCCTAAAGTTTTTTGTTTTTATCTCCATCCTTGGGAATTTATTGAAGTACCTCATCGGCTTTCCTACGGAGAAGCTACCATTGAACCATTTCCCTTCATTACTCAAAACTGCGGTCAGAAAGCACTTCAGGAGCTTTCCATCCTCATAGATGAATTGCTTCAAATTGGTGGCCGATTTTACACTTTTCAGGATTTTACCAAAATTTGGAATAAACAATATAGTAATGAGTGAGATATGAGATACCATCTCATTAGAAACGGAGGTTATCATGAAGGCTCTTTGTATCATTATTCTAATTCTCATCATTTTAGTAGCACTATTCATAGTTGGAATCCAAATCAAACCCCGACCTTTTCCCCCATACCCACGATCAATAAAATCTGTTTTCAATACCATCCCACTTCCAAATGGTTTACCAAAACCTGTGGAACGTTTTTACAAATTAGTATATGGAGAAAATATTCCGGTTATTGAATCAGCAGTTGTCAGCGGTCGATTACGCCTCCGTTTTATGGGTATAACCTTTCCCGGACGATTCCGCTTTGTCCATGAAACCGGAAAAGGATATCGTCACTATATTGAAACAACTCTCCTTGGCTTTCCCATTATGAAAG
>JAAYUT010000473.1 GCA_012517485.1 Candidatus Atribacter fermentans | reverse complement strand
TTTTTGGTGTTCCTTCTGATTTCAAGCTCGATGAACGCTGCTGAACTTCCCAAAGGTGTCACTCTGAAAATTCTCGCTATGACTGGACCTTGGGTGAGTGGACCTCCCAAAGTTCATGGGGTTGAATGGGGTGAAAAGACTGGAAATACCGTCGAGGTTATTGAAGTTGCCTATGCCGATCTTTTCCCAAAAATGCAACAAGCCGCTGCGACTCGGAGCAAGGTATTTGACATTCTTTTAGCTGCGAATACCTGGATGGCCGATTTAATGGGATGGGGTTACGTCATCCCACTAGATAACTACATCAAAGATCCTGAGGTCCTCTATGATACCGACGTTCCAGAGGGAATTAAACGGAAAAATACCTTTGGTGGTGTCACCTATGGGTTAATCTGAGACAATGATAATCAGTATCTTTTTTATCGAAAAGATATTTTGGGGAATGAAGAATATCAGAAGAAATTTGCAGAAAAATATGGATATTCATACCATGTGCCACCTCAAACCATTGACGAACTGATCGATGTTGCCGAATTTTTCAATGGATGGGATTGGGATAATGATGGAGAGATTGAATATGGTTTTGTCCGGAGCACAAAAAGGGGAGCACAAACCTATAACTACGCCCGACCCTGGGCTGGTCCTTATGCCACGATTCCCAGCGACAAAATTGAAACCCCGGGGATTTTATTCTTTGAACCGGATATGACACCCATGGTCAATAACCCAGGTTGGGTCAAGGGTATGGAAAAGTTCATCGAAATGGGGAAACGTGGGTGCGCACCCGGACTTGATTGGGTGCGTGGCGATGTTATCAATGAAATGATTTTAGGACATGCAGCGATGGCCATCGATTGGGGGGATATTGGACCTAACTCCCAGGGGGAACAATCCAAAGTGAAAGGTCTCATTGGCTACGCTCTCTCACCCGGAACCAACGAATATTGGGATTGGCGAACCAAAGAATGGGTGAAAACCGATCAAGTCCACTATGCACCGGTTCACTGCTTTAACGGATGGTCCTGGTATATTACTTCGACCACTCCTTATCCCGATCTCTGCTGGGATTTCATCAAATACATGATTAGTCCGGAAATCAGTGGACAAGATGTTGCCAACCCCTTCAGTGGATATCAACCCTGGAGAATTTCTCACTCTACCAACTTAGAACCTTGGATAAAAGCTGGTTGGGATGAGGCTGAAGCCAAAGAGTATATCGAAAACACTTTGGCAGTGACAAATCATCCCAACGCGGTAATCGACGTTCGACTTCCTGGAGCTGCGGAATACGAAGACGTATTTGAACTCTATCTGACAACCGCTCTATCCGGCGAACATACTCCTCAGGAAGCTATGGATTTATGTGCCAAGGAGTGGGACGCTATTACCGATCGTATGGGGAGAGAAGAACAAAAGAAATTCTATCAACAACACTTAGGCTTGAGATAATCACTCTGACCTCCTCCCTGGAGATCAGGGAGGAGGTTCTCCTAAAAGTGACTCGATAACATGCTCAAAAAAGACAAGCATCTCAAATATTTTCTCATCCTGCCGGTCATTGCTTTTATACTATGCGTGGGGATTTTCCCATTGCTCTTTTCCATTTACTTAGCTTTTAGTAAATGGATTCCAGCCAGTGGGAGCATTCAATTTGTGGGTTTACAAAATCTTCGAGATATGTCGAGGGATCCTCGCTTTATTCATGCTTTTTGGCTTTCCTTTGTTTATGTCTTCACAACGATTATTCTCCAACTCACCTTGGGAATTTTTATCGCTATGCTTCTACAAAAAGATTTAGCTGGAAAAAACTTTTTCAGGATTTCCTATATGCTTCCTATGCTCCTTTCACCCGTTGCTATTTCCTACGCCTGGAAAATGATCCTCGATTTTAATAGGGGACCGATGAATTATTTTTTAACCTGGTTTGGCATATCACCAATAGAATGGTTAGGGAAAGGAAATACGGCTATTATATCTTTAATTTTAGTCGATGTATGGCAGTGGACGCCGTTTATGATTTTAACAATTCTTGCCTCTTTTGAAGCCCTCCCGGAAGAACTTTTTGAAGCAGCGGTGGTTGACGGAGGGTCTCCATTTCGAATATTCCGTGAAATCACCCTTCCTCTTGCCCTCCCGGTCATTGTCACGATTGTTTTATTGAGGATCATCGATGCTTTTAAGGTTTTTGATACCGTGTATATTCTTACCGGTGGTGGTCCGGGAACAGCTTCGGAAATGTTGAATTTCTACATTTATTTAAAGGGATTCCGGGCTTTTAATCTTGGATATGGCACAGCTATGTCTTGGGTTCAGTTAGTGATTATTACCATTATGTTCATGTTGTTTATTCGATCTTTAAAAAGATTAGGAGCACTCCGCTAATGGCAAACATTTATTTTAAAGTCCAAAGTCCATTTACCAAAATTTTAATTTACTTTGTTCTTATTCTATGGTTCCTTTTTACTATTTTTCCAATTTATTACACTATCATAACTTCATTCAAAGAACATGAAACAGTGTATTCTCACGTGCCACGATTTTTCCCTTTCTTCGACTTTAAACCGAGTAATTTAGGTTGGATTCATCTTATAGGGCGAACTGCGCCTGGCGAGCCTGAATACCAGGTGATGAAAGTCTTAGGGGACAGAGCAATTTATCTACGAAACAGCATTCTCGTTGCGTTGGGAAGTTCGGTCATTGCTATTACACTTGGTCTCCTTGCTGGTTATGCACTGACTCGATTTACGTATCGACGATGGAAAAACGATGATATTGCTTTTTTTATCCTTTCTCAAAGAATGTTTCCACCAGTTGCCTTAGCTATGCCCTTTTTTATACTCTTCAATACCCTCGGATTACTGGATAATGTCGTGAGTTTGATTATTGTATATAGCATTATGAACCTTCCACTGATAACCTGGATTGTTCGTGAATTTATGTTAGATATCCCAAAAGAGCTTGAGGAAGCAGCTTTGGTTGATGGTTGTTCAAGATTAAAAGCTCTCAGAAAAATCATCATTCCATTAGCTATCCCAGGCATTGCTGTTGCTTTTCTCTTCTCATTTGTTTTTTCTTGGAATGAATTTTTAATTGCTCTCACTTTGACCTTTGAAAATGCCAAAACTCTCCCCTTACAGATGGCCGGTTTAACGACCCTCCGCGGTCCTCAATATTGGGACATTGCTGCCAATTCTTTAGTCATTATCATTCCACCTTTGATTGTTACTATTTTTGCGAATAAGTATATTATTCGAGGACTCTCCCTTGGAGCGGTAAAACAATAATTATGTTCAAAATAGAAAGACCTTCGGTAATAATAGTTACCTATTACCCTAAGAACCTCTGCTGTATCTCATTGTGCAATTTAAACCATTCACTTTCTCATTGGAGCAAGAGAAAATGTTTAATAATGGTGATGAAGCCAATCATTAATTATCATTTTCTGTATCGTTTTCTTGGTTATTTTGATTAGAAAAAAACGAATCGTCTTCAATGAGAGGTTTTTCTTTAAAATTGAATGGAGCGGTTTCAATTTTTTCATGATAGAGGAACTGATGATCTAAACTTTCAAGTGTAGCCCGAATATATGTACGAAGAGTGGTTTCACCTAAATTACGAATTAAACTATGAATATCAAGCTTAGCCTCCCAGTTATAGGCTCTTCCATGTAATTCGACGATTCGTTCCAAGAGTTCAAAAATGGCTTCCTCTGAAACTGGCGTGAC
>JAAYUT010000069.1 GCA_012517485.1 Candidatus Atribacter fermentans | reverse complement strand
CAAAGCTTCCTTAACGACATCATCAAACATATTTGGTTCAGGAATGGTAGTGATAATGCCATCTGGCTTTTGGGCTAAGGTTGCTTTAAAATTGGCTAAAACTGAAGCAATATCGGCTTCGTTTTTGGGTCGGATCATGACGAAATCAACATCACATTGTTTAGCTGCTTCAACAGCTCCATTGTAGACTGTTGCCCAAAAGGGATTCTCTTCTCCACCATGGCAGATAAAAGTAAATTGAAGCTTGGCAAAGGCAGCACCAGTTATAAGTCCAACAACCAATAGTATTAACAAAATTCCTAAATAAAATTTTTTAAACATATATTTGCCCTCCTTAAATTGAATATTTCTTATAGCTTTCGTTTTAAAAGAAATAGATGGAAACTTTGGTACAAAGAAGAAGCTTCAATTGTTGATGGTTAATATTTTTAAAAATTTTTTAAAGATTATGCACCTCCTTCCAAGCCATTTTTAAAAGGAAAAAACTCGTACAAAAATTACTTTATCCAATCTTGGCATTCCCGTCAACTAAATTGACAAAATAACTTATTCATTGATTAATTGATGAAAGAAAATTGAGGAAATAAAAAACGAAATCAATAGAAATGAATTTATTTAATTTTTCTTATTAGAATCATTCGATAGCAAACGAATTTTATTCTTTCTGTCCTGTTAACCCACGGGCATGATAAATCAAGCCCCTACAAAAGAATTTTTAATGTAGCGATATGCCATGACATGTCGAGTTTTGATTTTCATCCTCAACTGGTGCCGAAAAAAGCAGCATGACAATCTATCCTGAAAAAAACCATCAAAAAAACTCCCTCAATGGGGAAATGAATTCAACCATTCCCCTCCTTGGAGGGGTACCGTTTTATAGCGGGAAGGGTGACTTCTTTTCTGTCATCCTGAGGCTTCGCTTTATGAAGCCGTGAGGATCTCATCTTTTTAGATTTTTTCCTTAAAAAATTTTAAGGGAAGAGATTCTCTTGTCGTAAAAGACACTCCTTAGAGTGACTGATTGGGTGGATGAGATTGCAACGTCGTCTAATCAAAGTAATGTTGGCCTCCTTTCAATAACCGAACAGGAAAAAATTCAAATTCCTTTCATACCTCTTTACTAAAGGGGAAGATCATGGCGTGAGGGTCTAATATAAAATCCTCTCTAAACATTTTTTGAATATTTCATAGAACATAAAAATTTTTTCTTTGGTTAAAAGGGTATCAATTTCATATAAAGTAAAAGAAAGAGAGGGGAGATCTTTAGCAAGAGTCATAATCTGAAGTAACTGATCTGATATTTCCTCGCAACTTGCTTCATAAATCCAGCTTGGAAACAAGATACAATTCAGAGAAACTGAAGGGAAAAGTTTAACCAGTTTTTTAAAATCAGTGTCTTGTCCAAAGTCAAGGGCGTGGAGGTATTTAAAGGATGCATAATTTTCAAGGTGAGGAGTAACCCCGGAATCCTGGTGTATGAGAAAATGAGCTCCTTTCAATCGTGCAAATTCCATAATTTTTAAGTCATATTGATAGTTTATATCACGATATTGCTGGGGAGAGATCATCGCAACGGTACAATTCCCAATGAAGACATTTTTTAGAGGTGATGAATCAATTTTGGGAAAAAACTCAAGGCAGAGAAGTATAAGTTGTAATATATTTTTGTACAATAAATTTACCAAGTTGGAATTCATGAGATAATTCATTAAAAACTCATTTCCCTGAATAGAAAAAGCATTATTAATTACCGAGCCTAAATTTTGTAAGCTACTCCAGACGCGATAATGGGGATTAAATTCCCCGAATAGTCTTTCTTCTGGAAAAGAATAATGTTGGATGAGGAAGTTGTATTGTGATAACACCTTCTGGACGGGTTCAGATTTTTCTAAGCGT
>JAAYUT010000472.1 GCA_012517485.1 Candidatus Atribacter fermentans | reverse complement strand
TTGACTTATTCTCACGAGCAGCAATTTTATAATTTTGAATATATCCTTCTTCCTTTAAAATACGCGCTAATTCACCTTTCAGCTTTGAATATGGTACCACAACCGTATTTTCTCGCGCCTTGAGGGAATTTCGAATACGGGTAAGCATATCAGCAATAGGATCAGTATGTGCCATTTTGATCTTTCCTTCCTACCAACTCGATTTGGTAACACCAGGTATTTCTCCCTTATTTGCCAGGGACCGGAAACAGATTCGACACATGCCAAAATCCCGCAAATATCCTCGGGATCGGCCACATAAGGCGCAACGATTTCGATATCGATTTTTATATTTTAATTGTTGTTGGTTTCGAACAATTTTGGCCTTTCGAGCCATTCAATTTTCCTCCTTTATTTTCGAAAAGGTAATCCCAATACTTCAAGAAGCGCCTTGGCTTCTTCGTCGGTTTTGGCAGTCGTCACAAAAGTAATATTCATACCTCTTACTCTTTCAACTTTGTCATAATTAATTTCAGGAAAAATAAGTTGTTCACGAATTCCAATTGTACAACTTCCTCTCCCGTCAAAACTCCCATCAGGAAATCCCCGAAAGTCTCGAATTCTGGCTATTGAAATATTAAGAAAACGGTCTAAAAATTCGTACATTCGTTGTCCCCGAAGAGTCACTTTACATCCAATCGGATTTCCTTTTCGTAACTTAAAGTTTGAAATCGACTTTCTCGCTCGGGTAATAACTGGCTTTTGACCGGTTATTGCAGTCAATTCATCAACTGCAAGGTCAAGGAAATGTTGATTCTGAGTAGCATCTCCTATTCCTTCGTTAATAACGATCTTAATTATTTTTGGTATTTCCATGACATTTTTATATCCAAACCGCTTCATAAGAACCGGTTTGACTTCTTTAAGGTATTTCTCCTTCGTAACTGACACTCCCAAAATCCTCCTTATACCTTGTCAATAATTTCACTGCATTTTTTGCAGATACGTACCCGGTATTCGGAATCAGAAACGGTTGATCTTTTTACTTTTGTTAACTGATTGCACCGGCTGCATACTAAACGTAAATTGGAAATCCTCATTGGATTTTCTTTGGTAATAATGCCACCTTGAGGATTTTCCTGGGTTGCCCGGGTATGCTTTTTCACCAAATTTATACCCTCAACAACGGCTTTCAGATCGGTACGAAGAACGGTCAGAACTTTCCCTCTTTTACCTTTGTCCTTTCCGTGAATCACTTCAACCGTATCACCTTTTTTAATTGGAACTTTTATATTTTCCTTCTTTATCATCATCTTCACATCCCTTATACTACTTCTGGAGCGAGGGAGACGATTCTCATAAATTGTTTCTCACGCAGTTCTCGCCCAACTGGTCCAAATATACGCGTTCCTCGGGGAACGTTTGCCGGAGTAATGAGGACTGCTGCATTATCATCAAAACGGATGTATGTCCCATCCCCTCGACCGATTTCTTTGCGAGTTCTCACGACCACTGCTCTGACCACTTCACCTTTTTTCACATTTGATCGTGGTTCAGCTTCTTTAACAGCAGCGATGATAATATCTCCTACCGATGCGTATCGATGCTTCGACCCACCCATAACCCGAATACACATAATTTTCTTGGCTCCAGTATTATCTGCAACTTCAAGCATTGTTCTCGGTTGAATCAATGTCCTCTCCTCCCTTTATTTTCGCTTTTGCAGTGACATCCACGACTCTCCATCGAACTGTTTTACTGAGTGGCCTCGTTTCTTCGATTATAACCTGATCTCCAACTTCACATATACCGGCTTCATCATGGGCTTTATATTTCTTGGATTTTTTTATTTTTTTCTTATAAAATGGATGTTCACTAATCCGAGTGACCCGAACCAGAACAGTTTTATCCATTTTATTACTGAGAATTTCACCTGTGAATCTTTTTCGGTCAGCCATTTGATTTGACCTCCTGCGTATTTCCAAACATTTCTCTTTCCTTGACAATAGTTTTGATTCGGGCAATATCTTTTTTAACCATATGGATCCGTCGGGGGTTTCCCAATTGTCCAGTTATCGCCTGAAATCGCAAATTAAAAAGCTCGGTTCGCAGGTCACCCAATTTTTTATTAAGTTCATCCCCGGTCATGTTGCGGATTTCCGAAGCTTTCATGAACAACACCTCTATTCTGCTTTTCTCTCAACTATTCTTGTTTTAATAGGCAATTTTTGGGCAGCCAGTTGGAGTGCTTCATGGGCAATTTCCTGGTCAACACCCGAAACTTCAAAAAGCACTCGACCGGGTTTAACCACCGCTACCCATCCCTCAACTGGTCCCTTTCCCTTTCCCTGACGAGTTTCTGCCGGTTTTTTGGTAAAAGGTTTATCTGGGAAAATCCGAATCCATATCTTTCCTTTCTTAAGATGCCTTGATATGGCGATTCGAGCTGCTTCGATTTGGGGATTAGTCAACCAATGCGGTTCAAGTGCTTGTAAACCGAATTCACCAAAATCTACAGTTGCACCGCGTGTTTCAACACCACTCATTCTTCCGCGGTTTTGTTTTCTATATTTAACTCTCTTCGGAATCAACATACGCTTCAGTATCCTCCTTACGATTTTCAACAAGAGTACTGGGTACTCCTTCTAAGACTTCGCCGGTTTTAATAACCTCTCCCTTGAAAATCCACACTTTCACTCCAATCTTGCCATAGGTGGTGTTTGCTTCTGTAAATCCAAAATCGATGTCAGCCCGAAGAGTTTGTAAAGGTAACCGACCCTCACGATACCATTCCTCACGGGCAATTTCAGCCCCGGAGAGTCTTCCCGAGCAGGAAATCTTTATTCCAATAGCACCAGCACGCAGAGCACGCGTTATGGCTTGTTTCATCGCTCGTCGGTATGAAACCCTTCTTTCAATTTGAAAGGCAACATTTTCAGCAACCAGGTAGGCATCAATTTCCGGTACCTTAATCTCATCGACAGTAATTTGAACATTCGGGTTATTGACCAATTTTTGAATCGATTGGCGAAGATTTTCAACTTCGGCTCCTTTTCGTCCAATTACAATTCCCGGTCGAGAGGTTTTTATTATTACTTTAACCTGATTAGCAAGTCTTTCAACTTCAACTCCTGAAACTCCGGCTCTTTGCAACTTCTCTCTCACAAATTGTCGAATACGAAGATCTTCGGCTAAATATTCTCGATATTTTTTATCTGCATACCATCGGGATTGCCATCCTCGAATAATTCCCAACCTTAGTCCTATCGGATTCACTTTCTGTCCCAATTAGCTTCCCTCCTCCATATCTGATACTGCAATGGTAATATGAGAAGTCCTTTTCCGAATGACATATGCTCTTCCCATTGCTCGAGCTCGAATTCTTTTCATGGTTGGACCTTGATCGACATAGGCCTTTGAAACCACTAAATTATCGCTCTCTAAATTGAGATTGTTTTCAGCATTGGCTACTGCCGATTTAAGTACCTTGTATACTAGTCGGGAAGCTTTTTTGGGAACAAATTGAAGCAAAGATAAAGCTTCATCAGCTTTTTTCCCTCGGATGACGTCAACAATTTGTCGAGCTTTCCGTGGTGATATTTTGATATATTTTGCGGTCGCTCTCGCTTCCATTGAAATAATCCTCCCTCTTATTTGAGCGACGTTGATCGCTCGGTAGGGTTCCCATGGCCTTTAAAGGTTCTGGTTGGCGCAAACTCGCCTAATTTGTGACCTACCATCTGTTCAGTAATATAAACCGGTATATGTTTTTTTCCATTGTGAACTGCAATTGTATGTCCGATCATATCTGGTATAACCATACTGGCACGTGACCAGGTTTTCAGGACTTTCTTTTCGCCTTTTTTATTCATCTCTTCAATACGTGATCGTAATTTTAAATCAACATATGGACCCTTTTTCGATGATCGTACCAAAAGGAATTCCTCCTCCCATTATTTTCTTCTCTTTACAATCCATTTATCGGTATTTTTATTTTTACGGGTTTTATATCCTTTGGTATACTGACCCCATGGTGTTACTGGTTGTCGACCACAATGTGCCTTATTTTCTCCACCTCCATGAGGGTGGTCAATCGGATTCATTGCATTCCCACGAACAGTGGGTCGAATGCCCATCCAGCGTTTTCGACCAGCTTTCCCAATAGTGATGTTTTCGTGATCAAGATTCCCTACTTGGCCAACGGTGGCAAGACAATCGATATGGATAAGCCGAACCTCACCAGAAGCCAACCGAATTTGAGTATAGGTCCCTTCTTTTGCCATAAGTTGCCCGTAAGAACCTGCAGCTCTGGCTAATTGAGCGCCCTTTCCCTGTTTCATCTCAATGTTATGGATAATCGTTCCGACCGGAATACTCCTCAGTGGAAGAGCATTACCAGGTTGAATTTCAGCTTTCGAACTTGATAACACCGTATCGCCGACTTTCAAACCAAGAGGAGCAATGATATAACGCTTCTCCCCATCAGCATAAGCCAGGAGAGCTATACGTGCCGATCGGTTGGGGTCATATTCAATTCTGACAACTTTGGCGGGTATGTCGAACTTATCTCGTTTAAAATCAATGATCCGGTATTTCCGTTTGTGCCCACCACCCTGATGACGTACTGAAACTCTTCCCGAGCTATCCCTTCCAGCTTTACGCCGATGAGAAACGAGTAATGATTTTTCAGGTCCTCCCGGAGTAATTTCTTCGAAAGTATGCCCAGTCATGTGGCGTCGGGTGTTGGTTGTCGGTTTATATGCCTTAATATTTACCATAGCAATAATCTCCTTTAGAATTATCCTATATCAAAGGCTTTGATTTTCTCGCCAGGTTTAACATAAACAACAGCTTTCTTCCATGAACGAGCATATCCCTCATAACGTCCCATTCTTTTCACTTTTCCCTTAACATTCATGGTGTTGACTTGTAAAACAGTTACCCCAAATAAATTATGAACAGCATTTTTAATGTCGTTTTTGGTTGCCCGCGGATCAACCCGAAACACATACTTGTTGGCTTTTTGTTGGTCAACAGCTTTTTCAGTAACAATCGGATGAATCAATATTTCCCTATCTTGAGTCATGTCCCATACACCTCCTGGATTCGAACCAAAACATCCTTCTCAAAAACAACCATGTCACAATGAACAACCTGATAAGTATTAAGTTCATTCATCGTTAATATTTTTACCAAAGGTAAATTGGCAAAGGCTCGGAGGACGTCGGGATTTTTTTGAGAAACAACAAACAAAATATTTCCTTTTAGGTTTAAATGATTGAGAAGTTCTACAGCTTTCTTGGTTTTCGGTACGTCAATTTTGAGCTGATCAATAACAATTACCGCATTATTATTCAGTTTATCCATGATGGCATTGATTAAAGCCAATCTCTTTTCATTTTTAGGGAGAGGATGACGATATGACCTTGGTTGGGGTCCAAACACTATTCCTCCATGACGCCAAATGGGAGACCGGTTACTTCCATGCCGGGCTCGTCCGGTACCTTTTTGCCGCCAGGGTTTTTTCCCGCCTCCATGTACTTCACCCCGGGTTTTTGTTTTGGCGTTTCCCTGCCGTTGATTATCAAGATATCCCTTTACTGAAAGAAAAATGAGATGAGGGTTTATTTCTCTCTGAAAGAGAACATCTTCTAAAATAAGGGTGTCAACTTTGTTCCCTTCTCTATTTTTTACCTCAAGTTCCATTGCTTTCCTCCTAAACGGCATTCTTCCGCACAAGTACGGTTTGACCGGGTGCACCAGGTATTGCGCCTTTTACCACTAATAAATCTCGTTCTTCGTTGACTTGCACCACAGTTAAATTTTTTATCGTTACTCTCTCTCCGCCCATTCTTCCAGGAAGACCTTTTCCTTTCCAAACTCGCCCAGCATCGGTTCCACCGATTGAACCTGGCGCTCGGTAATGCATAGAACCATGAGAGGCCTTTCCTCCCCGATAATTATGGCGTTTGATCACTCCAGCAAACCCTTTCCCTTTGGATTTCCCAATGACATCAATAGTATCTCCGACTTTAAAACCAGATACTTTAAGAACTTGGCCTGGTTGGAATGCCGAGATATCTTTTACCCTCAATTCAGCCAGCTTTCTTAAGGGTTCGACGCCAACCTTCTTCAAGTGACCTCTTATCGGCTTGTTGAGTTTCTTTTCCTTGGTTTCCCCATATCCAATTTGTATTGCTTCATACTGATCAGTAGAATTTTCCTTCTTTTGAATAACATAACAGGGACCACATTTGATCACCGTTACCGGTATTGATTCGCCTTGATCCGAAAAGATCCGGCTCATACCTACTTTTTCTCCAATCATGCCAAACTCAATACGAGGCATTCTATTTCTCTCCTTCCGTTTTGACCGTTTCTACAGTTTTATTTCAATGTCAACCCCGGCCGGTAAATCAAGATGCATCAATGCATCAACGGTTTTTGGATTCGGCTCTAAAATATCAATCAGCCTTTTATGAGTCCTCTGCTCAAATTGTTCTCGGGATTTTTTATCGACATGCGAAGAACGTAAAACTGTATATTTAACAATATCAGTCGGTAATGGAACCGGACCGGAAACGAAAGCTCCAGTCTTTTCCGCTGTTTGTACAATCCGTAAAGCTGATTGATCTAATATTTTATGGTCATAAGCTTTCAATTTTATTCTTATTTTTTGTGCCACTTTCATGCCTCCCAAAAAGGAATTTCCCAAAAACAGGCAAATGAATTATTCGGTTATATCTGTTACAACTCCGGCTCCGACGGTACGACCACCTTCACGGATAGCAAAACGGAGACCTTTCTCCATAGCAATGGGGTAAATGAGCTTCACATCGAGATCAGCATTGTCTCCAGGCATAATCATCTCCACA
>JAAYUT010000471.1 GCA_012517485.1 Candidatus Atribacter fermentans | reverse complement strand
TGGTTGTTCGCCAGCTTAAGAATCGACATTTTTAATTCCAAAATATCTTTAAATTTCATTTTTTTCATTTATAAAACCTTCTTTTGTAAAAACACGAGAATGTTCAAGAAGATTATTCTTCGCCTCATAGCTATTCTTCATTGTGAAATATTATAATTCATTCATGAAGCCTACCTTCCCAAGGGTATTATCTTTTTCTGTTTTACGTTGCAATTCGTGGAATAGAAACACCCAAGCTAACCCTCATTTGAGAAGGATTTACTTCAATTTTCTTATAAATCTATATTTATCCGTTTGTTACTCTTAAGTAAAACTTGAACTTGAAAAAAGATTTGAGTATGTATTTGACATCAATCAACGCGTCTTTAATAGATACTTGGCCAATATGTAAGGAATCTGATTAAAGTTGAGTTTTCCAGGTAGAATAATATTAAAAAAATTAAAGATTATTTTGAAAATGTCGGAGGGAATAATGAAAATAACCATCATCCATGGACAGTCACACCGGGGAAGTAGTTATCATATTACGAGACAAATAGTTGATAAAATCTCAGATGAGGAGAAAGAAATCAACGAATTTTTTATGCCAGATGATGGACCAAACTTTTGTATGGGATGCTATCAATGCATCATGAAAAGTGAATATGCCTGTCTGCAATCAGAGAAAGTTCAAAACATTGTCGCTGTTATGGAAACATCTGACCTCATTTTGATAAGCTCACCCACTTATTGCCTTGAAATGACAGGTCAATTGAAAACTTTTTTTGACCATCTTGCTTATATGTGGCTTTCTCATCGTCCTAAGTCTGTAATGTTTCAGAAAGTTGGTATTGCTATTTCCACAGCTGCCGGAGGCGGATCGAGGAAAGTAACCAAGTCTATTGCAAAACAACTGTTTTGGATGGGAGTGCCTAAGGTTTATCGGTTTCATAAAAATGTCAAAAGTTCTACTTGGCAGATGGTATCTAACAAAATAAAAGAATCAATAGACAAGGGGACTACCAAGCTTTCTCGAAAAGTAGAGGCAAACATTGGAAAAGTTCGTCCTGGGTTAGGGCAAAGATTTTTGTTTACTATAATGAGATCGATGCAAAAATCCAATAATTGGAATGAGGTTGATAAGAATTATTGGAAAGAAAATGGCTGGTTGGGCAAGAAAAAGCCATGGTAAGGAGAAATATTTTAAATAATTGTTACTTCTAAAGGTTTTTCTGTTTTTCTGGAGGTAGATTTCCATGCAACTACATAGCACCAGTTGAGGATGAAAAGAGTCCCCCTCAACCTGACCCTCTCCTGCTGTGGGGCGAGGGAAAAAAGAAAAAATGGCCTCTCTCACCAAGGGGCGAGGGAAAAATTAGTTACCCCTTTAGCAAAGGAGGTTAGGGGGATTTAAATTTTTTCCTATTCCGTCATTGCGAGGAGCGTCCTATGCGACGTGGCAATCTCATCCAACTTCTCAGCCATCCTGAGGATTCGCTTTTTTAAATCTGTGAGAATCTCATCTGACACCATAGGTG
>JAAYUT010000068.1 GCA_012517485.1 Candidatus Atribacter fermentans | reverse complement strand
GGCAATTAATAATCCCAGTAAAACTGAAAGAGCTAAGGTAAAAATAACCCAAATAATAGTATTTTTTAAGGAAGTAATGAAAACAGTATCTTGAATAAACCGGAAATAATTCCCAAGACCTATAAATTTAGGTGCACTAAGTCCATCCCATTTTGTGAGACTTACTACTACTGTATAGCCAGCTGGAATTAACAAAAAAAGAATCACCATTACAAGAGCTGGAACAAGGAAAAAATAGGCACTGATTTTTTCACCAACCAAACCCAACACCTCTTTTAATAAAAAGGGGAGCTTACTTGAAGCCCTCCTCTGGTTCCCTGTTACTGACCACTCCAATAGGTATCAGCAATTTTATCGAGATCGGCTAAAATCTGATCCATTTTAGATGGATCCAAAATAAACTCAGCAAATTTATCTACGGCTTCCTCGCAAATATCGGTTGGTGTTGCTTCCCAGAAACGGTTTACTAAACGGTATTGTTTTTCTGAAATTTGTTTCACTATGTTTTGCATTGGGACCGAAAGAAAATCAGTGGAGGATTTTTTATTTGATGGAACGAATCCAAGCAATTTACACCATTGATATTGAGTTTCTGGTTTCATCCACCATTCGGCAATTTTTAAAGCATCTTCTTTTTTCGGAGCGTTTTTGCCCAGTAACATGGGAGCGGCTTCGTAAATGATTACATTTCCCACTTGGGGATCAATGGATGGAAGGATAAAAGCCCCAACATCCTTTCCTACGTTAAGCCCAGCCGCCATCAATTGACCTTCATACCAATTGCCAATTAAAATCATTCCAGCTTTTCCCTGAGCAAGTAATCGGGGGAAGTCACCAAAAATATCAGTGCTGGGATCGGAGAAGTAACCTTTATCGATCATTTCTTTCCAAAGAGTGAAGACTTTTTTGGATGGTTCGTCAGTGTATTTAGCTTTTCCAATCATTAGGGCTTCATAAAAATCTGGATTGGTTCGAATCATTAGGTCTTCAAAATAAATAAAAGTGGGCCATCTTCCCTGGACAGTACTTCCTAATGGGATGATGTCGTTTTCTTTTAAGGTATCGCAAATGGCGATAAATTCATTCCATGTTTGTGGTTCTTTCAATCCGAATTTTTCGAATACTGGAATACTATAATAAACGACCCAATAGGCTAAGTTGGTTGGTACCCCAAAAACTTTGCCATCTGATTCAAAAGCTTTACGGAAAGCTGGGTCATATTCATCTTTATGGTTATCCCAAAGTGAAGTTACGTCTTCTAATAGACCGGCATCAATCAGTGGTTTCATCCGGAAGTCTGACCACCAAGTAAAAAGTTCCGGTGCTTTATTAGTTGGGAGAGCTGTTCTTGCTGCTGACATAAATACATCGGTTGCCGGAAAAGGAGTGGGAACAAAGGTAATTCCTATTTCCTTTTGGGCGATATTCGCCATTTCGGTAAAGGGAGTTTGCCAATCAGGAGCACCCCCTTTATCGTGCATTAAAACAATATCTTGCGCCCAACCCCAAGAAGAGAGCAGAATCAAGAAGCAAAAACATAAGAGAATTAAACCTTTTTTCATTTGTTCAACCTCCTTTGTTTGGAAATGGTTTAATAACTAAAATACTATTCCGATATATTTGTATATCTTCACCTCCTTGGTTTTGTTTTTTTAAAGCAAATAAAAAATATATTTCATTTATTATAACTCAACTCTCTTATCATGATAATTATTAAAATAATGTTTACTATATGTTTAATATTATCAAATAGAAAATGGGAAGACTATCAATTTATTAATGGGAAATTAATGGAAATGTTTTAAAAAATGCTCTATAGAGACTAAATAATTTATTGCCAAAAAAATTTAATTATAGATAATTTTATAAATCTTTTTAAAAAATTGCCGATTATATAATTAATGAGTTTTTTATCAAAAAGATTTTCATGTAACAAGAGAAAATATATCTATCCT
>JAAYUT010000470.1 GCA_012517485.1 Candidatus Atribacter fermentans | reverse complement strand
TATCTTCAAACCCAATGGCGGTTTTGTTTTTGCTAATGTCCATAATATTCAAGCAAAAATCCCAGTAGAAAACCTATTAGCCTTTTTCGAAGCTTTTCAGGAAAATCGATAGAAAGCTAAAATATTTTTTAAATGACAACATAGAGTAGATTAAACGAGCTTCCCATTCATTTTACAAACTCAATATGAGTAATGAGTTAGAGGTGATTTTTTTGTTGAACGTAGAGAGAAAAATACCGCAATTTGATGTTATAGGAGTTGGGCACGTCGCTCTTGATAATTTAGGAATTGTTGAAACTTACCCCCAACTTGATCAACGGGTTCGCCTCAAGGATTTTCTTCGTCAGGGTGGAGGTGAAGTGGCTACTGCTTTGGTAACCATGGCTCGTTTAGGTGCAAAAGTTTCTTTTGTTGGGAAAGTTGGCGATGATGAGGCAGGAGAATTTCTCTTGAAGGAATTTCTTCAAGAAGGAGTAGATATTAGTCATTTAGTTAAGGAAAAGGGGAAAATGAGCTTGACCGCCTTTTGTATCATTGATCAAAAAAGTGGGAAAAGAACTATTTTTTGGTATAAAAACCTTACGCCTTTAAGGCTTGATGAAATCGATCCCGATTTTCTTTGTCAAGGGAAAATACTTCATTTAGATGCTCATGAACCGGAAACCGCTTATGATACCGCCCGATACTTTCGTGAACATACTGAAGGAAGAAAAATTATTCTGGATATCGATGACTGGGATGAACAAAGAAAAAAGCTCGTAGCTTTAACTGATATTTTAATAGGTTCGGAAACTTTTGCTAAAAATTTTCATCCCACCAATCCAAAAGTTGCCTTAGAAAAGGTTGCTGCTTTAGGTCCACAAATTGTGATTTTCACTCAGGGAGAAAAGGGTTGTTTGGGAAAGGTTGGAAAAGAAATTTTCCAAATCCCTGGGTACCAAGTTAACGTAATTGACACAACCGGTTGTGGTGATGTTTTTCACGGCGCTTTTGTATTTGGTATTTTGAAAGAATGGGATATTCTTTACACGGCTCGTTTTGCTAATGCTGTTGCAGCCTTGAAGTGCACCCAATTGGGAGGGCGGACGGGAATCCCTAATTTGGCTCAAGCTCAGGAATTTATGGAAAAAAATTGAAAATCAAAAAATGACTCAATTGAGAGATAAAAAACTTACTTGAAAGCTACCACCATACTTTTAAAAGCGGTGCTTTTATTATTAAGGGCTTGAGAAATTCAATAGCTTTTTCACAACCATCTTCCCGAGACATCACTGGGTCTTCATGTTCAAAAGAAAGGACATAATTGTATCCAACACTCAATAAAGCGCTCATAACCTTTTTCCACTTTACATCACCCCAACCAGGAACTCGAAAGCGAAAACCACGATCCGGTCTCATCCATGAGCCGGTAGGGATAACTCCTGAACGTCGGACTTCGTCTTCCTGAATTTCCGCATCTTTGGCATGAGCATGAAAAATTCTCTCTTTAAAGGTTTTGATAAAAACAACAGGATCAATAAGTTGCCATATTAGATGACTCGGATCAAAGTTGAAACCAAAGTTGTCTCGGTTTTCTAAGGCATGAACTGCCCGTTGAGCAGTTTCAATGTTATAGGCAATCTCATTAGGGTGAACTTCAAAGGCAAATTTTACTCCATATTTTTTAAAGGTATCTAAAATATCACCCCAACGCTCGGCAAATAGTTCCCATCCTTTTTCATACAACTCTTCATTCTTGGGAGGGAAGATGTACCATTTGTCCCAGACATGAGAACCCACAAATCCACAAATGACAGGAACTTCTAATTCAGAAGCGGCCTGTGCGGCTTTTTTCATCATTGTAATCGCATATTTTATTTTTTCTTTTGCGCCAGGGAGTGGTGCAAAATCATCAGTCGACTAGTCATGTGGTCCTAAAACTAATTGACCAGGTATTCCACAATTTAAAGCTGAAATATCAAGATTATATTTTTTGAGTATTTTTTTAACTGAACGATCTCCTTTTAAGACTTTTTCAATATCAAGATGAGGATTTCCTTCCCAGGCAGGTAATTCAACCATTTGATATCCCAAAGAAGAAACATACTGCGCGACTTCTTCAAGAGATTTATCTTGAAATAAATTGGTAAAAATACCAATTTTCATTAAAATTCATCTCCTTTGCTCATCTTAATCTCTATTCTCACCATCTTTTTCTTCTTCCAGTATAGGCGATCACCAATATTAAAAGGAGCAAGCCTAAAGTAATCTGTCGAACAGCTTCGGTGGTTCGGAGAGCAACTAAAATGCTGTTAAGGGTGGTAAGAATGATGCAACCAGTTACTGCGCCAATGTAATTTCCATTTCCTCCAGCCAAAGATATTCCTCCGATAGCCAGAGAAGCAATAGAGGGCATGGTATAGGTAGCACCAAGATTAAGATATGGAGTCCCAGTATAGCTCAGTAAGAAAAGACCGGCTAAAGCAGCAATTGCGCCACAAATCCCATACACAAAAACTCGAAACCGTTTAACCCGAACACCACTTAGTTCAGCTGTCAAGCTGTTAGATCCAACCCCATAAAGGAGGTTTCCCCATTTGGTTTTTTTAAGAATGAAAGAGGCGATGATTATTAACAGTATCCATAATATGATTAAATAAGGAATATTAAAAATTTTTCCATTTCCAATCGTTTCTAATAAAGGAGGAGCATTCCCGGTTGGGAATCCCTTAGTAATGATAAGTGAAGTGCCCTCTACAACGCTGGCCATAGCTAAAGTCATAATAATTGGAGGAATTTCAATGTAGGAAATAGCCAGACCGCTAATCAATCCAAAAGCTAAACCAACAGAAGGTGTAAAAAGAAGAGCTTTTGGAATATTTATATTTTGTCCGTTGAGGAAAAATGCAGATAAAACTACACCGATAGAGAGGATTGAACCAACCGATAAATCGATGCCTTCATTTCCTGATAAAACAACGAAGGTTTGTCCTAAGGCGACAATACCAAGAAAAACCGAAAGCCGAAGAACTGACATAACATGAGAAAAACTGATGAAACCAGGAAGAATAATTTCTCCAAAAACAAACAAAAGGATGATGGCATAGAATGATATAGCTAATTTAGAAAATAAAAATTCTTTCGGTGTTGTTTTGTCTGAAATTAAAATTAGAAACTTATTATTGTTCATTTTAAACCTGCCCTCTTTTGCTTTTAAAGTGAACGGGTTTTTAAGTATTTTGGGATTGCCCCCACAGCAAGAGAGAAAATAATGATAATTCCTTTCATAAATTCCTGATAAAAAGAGGTTATATTGGCAAAATAAAGAACATTAATGAGAAGTCCAAGAATCAACCCTCCCATAATCGGTCCAATAATACTCCCTCTTCCACCAGAGAACGAAAGTCCTCCAATAATTGAAGCGGCAACCGAGTTTAGACTAAAGCTGAGGCCACTACGAGCGTCACCAGTGGCTGTTTGAGCCACCACACAAATAGATGCTAAAGCAATAAAGATCCCACTTAACAAAAAAACCTTAATTTTAGTTATGAACACATTCACACCATTGGCATAGGCAGCTTCTTCGTTTCCTCCCACAGCATAAATATGTTTATAAAATCTGGTTTTACTCATGAAAAAGAGGAAACAAAAAGCTCCAATAAGAAAAAGAAGAACAACTGGAAAACGTGGGAAAAGATCGCTTCGATACATTTTACTAAAATGACTTGGTATATAACCACCTGGTGTGGGCATAAAAAAGAGAGCAATTCCAAACCAAAGCACTGAAGTCGCATAGGTGGTTAAAAGGGGAGGAGGGTCAAAATAACTAATAATAAAACCATTGATAAAACTCATTAATAGAGCCAATCCTGACCCGATAAACACCACGATAACCATACTGAATAAGGAGTCACCCATAAGAGATGCCATGAGTACAGTTACCAAAGAAATGGTGGCACCTAAAGAAAGATCTACGCAGCCGACTAAAATGACTAATCCTTGGGCAACACTGGTTAAAATGAGAGGGGTAAAGGTAAGTAAATTTGATTTAAAAGCTCGATAAGTAAAGAAATTGTGTTGAAGAAAAGCATTAAGAATTATAATGGCAATTAAAATAATAAAGCTTGGAAAAGAAGGATTTTGGTATATATTTTTCCATTTAATATATTTTTCCATTTTTTACCAACTATCCTCCAATAATTTCTTTATTTGAATGGATTACTGAACTCGAAGTGAACAAGCAATCAAATTTTCCTCGCAAATATCATCACCACAAATTTCTTCAACAATTTGCCCCTCAAAAACAATCAAAACTCGATCACAATTTGCAATTAATTCTTCATTATCACTTGCATAAAGGAGGACTGAAACACCTTGATTGGACAAATCCGCAATTATTTTATAAAGATTTCTTCTGGTTTCAACGTCTACCCCTTTGGTAGGGTCATTCAGTAATAATATTTTTGGAGAAAGAGATAACCATTTACCGATGACAACTTTTTGTTGGTTGCCACCACTGAGGTGAGAGACTAATTTTCTTGGATCGGGAGGTACTAGTGATACCGTTTGTATTGCTGTCGAGACTGTTTGGAATAAAGCATTTAAAGGGAGAAGAAACTTTTGCTTTTTCAGTGCAACTTGAGGATAAATAAGGTTGGTGAAAACATTATGGTTAAGAAAAAGTCCTTCTTTTTGTCGGTCACCTGGTACTAAAAAAATTCCACGCTCGATAGCTTGACTAGGATTTTTTATGAGGACTTCTTTATTATTCAACATAATTTTCCCAGAGGTTTTTTTCAGATAGCCAGAGAGGATGAGAAGGATTTCTTCTTGACCTTGGCCATTCAAACCGCCTAAACCAACGATTTCTCCCTTTCGAATTTTGAAAGAAATATTATAGAGTTTTTCTTTTTTTGAAAGATTGTCTACTTCAAGAATAGTTTGATGAGTATCAAAATTTCGAAAGGGTCGTTTTTCGTGGATGCTTTTTTCCTTTTCATTTTCTTTTTTTCCAGTAATAAGCGGAATGATCAGCTTTTCATCTCTTGGTTGTTGATGAAAATCAACTTCTCCCACGGTTTTTCCATTGCGGAACACAACTAACCGATCACAGATTTTGGTTATTTCCCAGATTCGATGAGAAATAAAGATTACTGATACCCGATCTTTTTTTAATTGATTCAGTTTTTCAAATAATATTTCAACTTGTTTGAATCCCAAAGACGCCGTCGGCTCATCGAGAATTAAAATTTTTGGGTGACGGGAAAGAGCTTTAACGATTTCTAAAAGTTGTTTTTCTGAAGGTGCCAATTGGGATACTTTATCATATAGTGAAATATTGACCTTCAGTTCCTGAAGGGCTTGGCTGGCTTTAATGAGAGCCTCTTCTTTTTTAAGAATTCCTAAGGAGGTTGTGAACTCTCTTCCCAAATTAATATTTTCCCAAACTGTCATTTCCGGAATCAGACTGAGGTTTTGATGGACCATTGAGATCTCAAGTTTTTCGGCTTCAAGATGTGATTTTAGGTGAATTTGGGATCCATAAAGATAAAGTAGTCCAGAATCAGGACGAATGAGGCCACTAATTATTCGTGCAAAGGTGGTTTTACCAGAACCATTTGCCCCAACTAAGCCACAAATTTCTCCTTGGTTAAGGGTAAAATTAGCGTCGGAAAGGGCTACTACCCCATCAAAACTTTTTTTAAGGTTTTTTGCTTCAAGAATGAACGACATTGATTGAATCCAGTATTTAAGTTCAGGGTTAGTAAAAACCAACCCTGAACTTAAATATTATATATTGTTATTCGAAGAGAGCGTCAAGTTCTTCTTGACTATACCAGGAATTCACGTAATAAGAATCTGCCCAATCTTTATATTGTTCATAAATCTCATCGATATTGTTATTATCGACAATCAGATTGGGTTTCGTGTAAATGATGTGACCATTAACCAAGACTTCATCTTTCAACTTTTTCCCTTGCAAAAGTCGCAAACCTATACCAAGGGCATTGTTCACATAACCTGGAGGATTTACGATTCCAACAGTATCAAAGCCAGTGGCGTCTTTCATCTCTTTCCACTTTTTAATAAACGCTATTTGGGTTTCACCGGTGATCACCGGAATTTCTCTTCCGGCAGCTTCAAAAGCTCGGATAATTCCTAAAGACATTCCATCTTGGGTAAGAACCCCGTCGATTTGAGGGAAAGATGCCAGGAGGTCGCTCATCACTTGTTGTGCAGCTGCTTGGTCCCAGTTTCCATTCGCCTTCGCTAAAAGTTTAATATCAGGATATTTGGCCAGTACTTTTTCGGCAGAAACGTCTCTTTCGATATTTCCAGGTTGATCGGCAATTCCACTGATGTACACTATATTCCCTTTTCCCCCAAGCTTTTCACAAAACCATTCAGTAAGAGGGGCCATCCACCAATCTTGATTCATAAAAACATCAAGAACTTTATCGTTATCTATTGGCATGTCATAAACAACTACTGTAATCCCTGCTTCTTGAGCTTCTTCCATGACCGGGTTTAATGCTGTTGAAGAATTGGGATTGATGAGTAACAAGTCAACATCAGAGGCAATAAGATTACGAATTTGGGCAATTTGGGTATTCACATCGGGACCGGCATTTTGGATAATCAACTTATCTACCAGTCCTTGCTCTTTGTAGAATTCAAATTCCTGTTGAACACTTTCAATCATCTGTACTCGCCAGCTATGGGTAAAGGGGCCATTACTCAAACCGACCGTGTAAGGGGGTCCT
>JAAYUT010000469.1 GCA_012517485.1 Candidatus Atribacter fermentans | reverse complement strand
ATGGCGGAGGGAGTGGGACTCGAACCCACACAGCCTTGCGGCATACCGGTTTTCAAGACCGGCCCCTTGCCAATTCGGACATCCCTCCGCTCAAACAGCAGATGATATTATACCGGTTTTGTAGATTTCCTACAACCGGTTTTATTCATATCCCATTAATCGATACGAGTCCTCCAAAAACTCCTGCACTTTAATCCCATCGTCAATAGTAGCACCAATTGATGGCTTCCCAGCAAATTTTTGGAGAAAGTCATGAGCACAAGCAATATGGGAACGAACCCATCCAACAGCAAATTTTCCAGGAATACGGTTTGGATAAGGATATTGTTGAACAGATTCAATTTTTTGGAATCCCCGTTCGCCCCCATAGGCTCCTGACATTTTTCGAGCATCAAACACTTCTAAAAAATTAGGTTGCATTGAATTAAAGCGAATAGCTCCGTAGCGACCTTCAATTTCCAGACGCATTTCATCACAACTACCGGTGGCGTATCGGCTCACTTCTATGGTACCAGGAGACTGGTTATCAAGAACAAAGTCGACTTGAGCCCAGTCATCAACATAAACATTTTCTAAATCTTGAGTTTGAGCTGATTTTGGACGCTTCGCGATAAAAGTCCTTCCCTGAGCGTTTATAATCGTTGTGTTTCCAATAAGATAGTAGATAAGATCAAAGAGATGTGAACCCAAATCGACGAGAGCCCCACCACCAGCGATTTCTTTTCTCAATCTCCAGCTCATGGGTCGGCTTGGATCACCATATCCTGAATGGAGATAATCACCACGGACTCGATAGATTTCACCAATCAAACCATTATCAATGAGTTGCTTCGCTCTTAGGATTGCTGCTACAAAACGATTTTGAAATGACATCCCAAAAACGACTTGATTCTTAAGAACGACTCGTTTCATTTCTAACGCTTCATCAAGTTTCATTGCGAGTGGTTTATCGCAATAGATTGCTTTCCCGTTTTCAGCTGCTTTTATGACCGCTTTTAAATGGTAGGCATTGGGAAGAGCAACTACAATGATGTCGATATCCTTCTGATTGCAGAGTTCATCAATTGAACTGGTTACAAAGGAAACCCCGGTTTCTTGTTGAGCTTGAATGGCGGTATCTGGTCGAGAAGTACAAATACCGCGGATCTCAGGAATATAAGGAAGATTGGCATAGTAATAAGGAAGGGATTGAAAAGCGAAGGCGTGTATATTTCCGATAAATCCAAAACCAGCAATTCCAATTCCAACTTTTTTCATTTCAAATCACCCGATACTGAGGAGTAATAAGTTCTAATCCTTGCATATAGGGACGAAGGGCATCAGGAATGACAACTGTGCCATTTTCCTGCTGGTAATTTTCAAGGATGGCAACGGTAGTGCGACCAATGGCCAACCCAGAACCATTTAAGGTATGAACAAAACCAATTTTCCCGGCTTTATTTCGATAACGAATATTCGCTCTTCGAGCTTGAAAGTCCTCGAAATTACTGCAGGAAGATATTTCGCGATAAGTTTTTTGTGATGGAATCCACACTTCGATATCATAGGTTTTTGCTGATGAAAAACCTAAATCACCACTACAAAGGGTAACGACTCGATAAGGAAGTTGTAATATTTGAAGTACCTCTTCTGCATCGGATAAAAGCTTCTCCAGTTCATCGTAAGACGTCTCGGGTGCAACGAATTTAACTAACTCAACCTTATTGAATTGATGTTGTCGAATGAGACCCCGAACATCTTTTCCATAAGAACCAGCTTCCCTTCTAAAACAAGCCGTATAAGAAGTATAGTAAAGAGGAAGGATTTCATCGGGCAGGATTTCATCAGCATGATAATTGGTCACCGGGACTTCGGCTGTTGGTATCAAATAAAGGTCATCTTGACATTTATAGAGTTCATCAGCAAATTTCGGAAGTTGACCGGTTCCGGTCATTGATTTCGTATTGACTAGGAAAGGAGGGAAAATCTCTTGATATCCATGGTGCTGGGTATGAAGGTCAAGCATAAAGTTCATAATTGCTCTCTCTAAACGAGCACCTAAACCCTTGAGAACGGTGAAACGTGATGCGGCAATTTTAGATCCTCTTTCAAAATCAAGGATATCCAATCCTTCACCAAGATCCCAATGAGGACGAGGTTCAAAATCGAACTCTCGGGGTTGACCCCAGGTTTTTACCACCTGGTTACTGTTTTCGTCCTGTCCAATAGGAACAGTTTCATGCGGTATATTTGGTATCCATAACAGTTTTTCTTTCCATTCTTCTTCAGCTGCTTTTAGTTTTTCATCAATAATTTTTATTTGGTCAGCAATATTTTGAACGTTTTTCATTAAATCTTCGGTATCTTTTCCTTCTTTTTTTAGAAAACCGATTTTCTTTGATTCCTCATTCCTTTTTTGTTTTAAAAGATCGGCTTCTTGTTGTAATAAACGTCTTTGATCGTCTAAGGAAAAAAGTTCATCTAAATTAAATTCGGTGTTTCGATTTTTTAAGGCGATTGCTATTTTTTCACGATTTTCTCGTATCCATTTCCAATCTAACATATTTGTCGCTCCTTTGATGATAATTATCTATCCTGGTAAAATCGCCAAATGAATTTCCCCATTGAAGGTATTAGATGAGCGTACCTTTCATCTGCCATCCTGAGCTGTGTTTTTCCATGTGAGAATCTCATCTGACAACGAAGGTGTCATCCTGAGGCTTCGTATTCAGAAACCGTGAGTATCTCATCTTCTCGATACTTATTTTATGAAAACTTTAAAAGGTTGAGATTCTCACGTCGCATAGGACCCTCCTCAGAATGACAGACTGGGTGGATGAGATTGCCACGTCGCATAGGACACTCCTCGCAATGATGGAATAAGAATGGGTATGATAAATCATGCCCCAATAAATAATTTTAATGTAGCGACATGCCATGGCATGTCGAATCCGGTTTTCATCCTCAACTCATGCCAAACATAGGCGTAAAGGACTATCCCTTCATAACAGCGATTGGTTGAGCATAGACGACTCGTCGTGCTAAACCAGCTTTTTCTACAACACCAACTACCTCTCCAACATCTTTATAGGCTGCCGGTATTTCTTCGCGAAGGGTAGCGTTACTCTCAGCCATTACTAAAACACCTTTTTCTTCTAACTCAGTTGTTATATTCCTTCCTCTTGCTGATTTGTCTGCTTCTGACCTACTCATGACTCGCCCTGCCCCGTGACAAGCAGAGCCAAAAGATTCTTCCATTGACTGAGCTGTTCCACATAAAATAAAAGACCCGGTTCCCATATCTCCAGGGATAAGAACCGGTTGACCAACTTCGAGGTATTTTTCTGGAAGATCTCTTTGCCCTGGGCCAAATGAACGAGTTGCGCCTTTCCGGTGAACACAGAGTTTCATGGTTTTCCCGTTAACCCGATGTTGTTCAATTTTTGCAATATTATGCGCAACGTCATAAAGTATTTCCATTCCCATATCTTGAGCAGATCGATGAAATACTTTCTCAAAGGATTCTCGAATCCAATGGGTAATAAGTTGACGATTAGCCCAGGCAAAGTTTGCAGCACAAACCATAGCGGAAAAATACTGTTGTCCTTCGGGAGATTGAAAAGGAGCACAGGCTAATTGGCGATCAGGAAGTTGAATATTATATTTTCTCATGGCGTTTTGCATTACTCGTAAATGATCAGTGCAAACCTGATGTCCAAACCCTCGCGATCCAGTATGAATCATAATTAAAATTTGTTCGGGATATAATCCAAAAACTTTGGCTAGGTGAGGATCAAATATTTTTTTGACCGTCTCAATTTCAAGGAAGTGGTTTCCAGAACCCAGGGTCCCCAATTGACTTTTACCACGTTCAAAGGCTTTTTCACTAATAGTTGCTGGATCAGCTCCTGCCATGGCACCCTGTTCCTCAATCATCAATTCATCTCCATTCCAACCAAAACCCCTTTGTATGATTGCTTTGGCTCCATCACGAAGAATTTTTTTAAGATCTGAAAGAGAAAATTTAATTTTTCCTTCTGATCCTACTCCTGATGGGATGGTTTGGAAAAGAGTTCTTAATAATACTTCTTTTTTGGGAATACATTCCTCGGAATGAAATGTCGTCTTGATCACTCTAACTCCACAATTAATATCAAAACCCACCCCACCAGGGGAAATAACCCCACCATCAATGCGAGTCGCCCCAACCCCACCAATGGGGAAACCATATCCCCAATGGATATCTGGCATAGCTAAAGAATAACCCACAATTCCCGGTAAACAAGCAACATTCGCTACCTGCTCAGGAGCCTGGTCTTTTCGGATTTCAGCAATCATACGTTCATTGGCAAAAATCAAACCATCAGTCAACATGCCTTTTTTGTAATCTCGAGGGATCAACCAGCGCCAATTATCTATCTT
>JAAYUT010000468.1 GCA_012517485.1 Candidatus Atribacter fermentans | reverse complement strand
TGTGGTGCCACCGGAACCACAAATACTAATTTCCTCAAATTTCATCAATGCGTTCGTCAATTGAAAAACATTAATTTTGCGCAATTTATGTAAAATATTCGGGAAAGGAGTTAAAACAGATTAAAAAAATGTGGGAAAATTGTGGGGAAAGTTGTAAATTTGTTTGTCACCCACTTCTTACATTAATGGCAACAATCAATTTTATTACTAAGTCAAAAAGGAAATCCCGTTTGGCTCCAATTTATTTAAGATTTAGGGACGGGAGGCAAACCGACATCCTTATTCAAACCCCGGGAACAATTTTCCCGGATTACTGGAACAATAAATCACAAACCTTCAGACAAAGGATCCTTTTTACAAATGAGTTTACTGAAAAAGACAAAGCAGCAATTGAGGAAAAATTTGAGGAGCTGAAGGCAAAGATCCTGAAAGAGAAAAACAACCTGAAGGGGAACCAGCCTTCAAAAGAATGGCTGCAGGCAATCATTGACAAGGTTTATTGTAAGAAACAGCAAGGGGCAGAAACGCTTTCTCAGTACATACAACGGTTTATTGATGAGGCGAAAGACGGAACCCGGTTAACCTCAAATAGTTTTAACAGGAAGGTGTTTTCATCAGGCACTATTAAGAGTATTAAGGTATTTCAGTTAGTTTTTAATGAGTTTCAGGGGATTTACACGGAAAAGAGGCTTAAAGGTATTGCTGAAAGGAAAGAATCTCCACGACCTTTAAAAGTGGTCAATTTTGACGACATAACAATCGATTTTTATAACGACTTCATTAGGTTCATGTATGATAAAAAGTTTTCCCCTAACACAATCGGAAAACATATTAAAACCCTTAAGGTTATAATGAGGCAGTCCAGGGAGGAAGGTTTACATAACAATAATGAATTTGAACGAAAGAGCTTTAAGGCCTTACGGCAACCGGTTCAAAACATTTACCTGACAGAATCAGAGCTTAAGAAATTATTTGAGTTAGACCTATCCGGGAATAAGGATTATGAAATTGCACGTGATGTTTTTCTGATTGGTTGCTACACGGCACAGAGATTTTCAGATTATTCCCGAATCACTTCAGGAAATATAAGGATTCTTGAAAACGGGAAAATGGTCATCGACCTGATTCAGCAAAAGACCGGGGAAAAGGTTATTATTCCCGTCAGGCAGGAATTAAAGGTTATTCTGGAGAGATATAATTTCAACCTTCCTAAAACGCATGAACAGAAAGTCAACAAATATATTAAGACTATCGGAAAAGAGGCCGGGATAACTGAAACGGTCAGAGTTGAGGAAAGCCGTGGGGGGATGACAGTAAAGAAGGATTTAAAGAAATATGAGTTAATTGTAACCCATACAGCAAGGCGGTCAGGTTGCACAAATATGTATTTAGCCGGTATTCCGGTTATCGATATAATGAAAATATCAGGTCACAAAACAGAGAGTGAGTTTCTTAAGTATATCAAAGTATCAAAAGAAGAAACGGCCCTCAACCTTTCGGATCATCCGTATTTTATTGGTAACACTCTTTCAATCGCTAAATAATTGCATTAATGGGAAAAATATTATTGTCAGATCAATATGATCAAATTGTTTCAGACACTTTTTTCTTATCAAAAGATGACATTCGAAAATATTATTTAAACATTGTGTCTGATTATCTTAATGATAACCCGGACTTGTTTGAAGAATTAATTTCTTCAATAAATCGCTGGCTTGAATGGTACCTGAAACAAGTTTATAAGAATAAATCAGATTATACCTTTGAAGTTGATAAAGAAGGAAATGAAACCCTTATTGATGAATGCTTAAGTTTGAATTCCAAAACCGGAAAGAAGGGGTATATTAACCGAGAGCTTTTAAATAACGAAATCGAAACTCTTCGAATTATAAGACTTGAACTCGAATTTAAAAAATTTCAGGAGAAATATTCACAACAAATTAAGATACCGTTTGAATATGGTAAAGGGCTAATTGAGTACCTTGAAGAATCTAAACCACTCGAACGTTCCAAACTACTTATAAAAGTAATTGACCCATACATAAACCATGGCCTTAACTACACCGAAAATCCGGGAATGGAAAGAGACAAAGCCAAAAATATAGCACTAAAAAGATCCGCTGAATTATTTGGTTGTCCTATTTCAAATGTTGAAGAAGGTTATAAGCAATATGGTTATTTTTTGCCGGCAAGTATTATTGAAGGTTTTTTCTGGGATAAGATAAGACATCGGTTTATCCCTGCTCTGGACAAAGTTATTGAAGAAAACAAGGCGCAAAAGTTATTTAATGATAGTGAGAAGATTAAAATCGACGCAAGGATTGAGGAACAAAATGAATTAGGTCTACCAATCAGTGAGGCCATTTCAGAACTAAAAGAAAAATATAGACCTTGGAGTATTTCCCCCAAACCGGGGAATGATCTGGCAATGTATTACTGTTGGAGAGAATTTATTGAACCTTACTTGAATAAGTTTGATCCTTCAATAAAACACTTTGATTCTTTAAAAACAATTTCCTTTGAGAAGTTATTTAAACCTGAATTTAGAAAATATCTTCCTGATAAGGTAATTCAATATTTGGGACCTGGACAAGCAGATGCCTGGATGAATGTCGACGGGCATAAAAAATGGATTTACAAGGGTCCTGAAAACACAATCATGATACCATTTTTCATTCTTCTGGAAATGAAGAAAATTGAATATCCCGTTAAAGGTAAGAAGTTATTTATTACATCGTGGGTCAATGAATTCGGCATTACCTATAAAGATAAAACCTTTGATATAATGCCTAAAAACCATGTTGCCTATGACCATTTTATGGACTACCTTAAAAAAATAGTCTAAGTACAAAAAAGGAAAATCGTATTCATTACGAATTCATGATGAAGGTTTCGCAGTAAACACAAAATAAGGTTGAAGAAATTTGTAGTAAGAAATTAAATTCTTTCTACAATGACAGTAACATCAACCCTTATTGAAAATGTATCTGCTGAAGAATTCCTTAAAGAGCTTCGGCTTATTCGTGATGAACTATCTGCACTAAAACCCAAAGACCCGACATTGCAGTATTTGTCCCGACAGGAGGTCGCTACCCTGTTAAAAATATCGCTTCCTACCCTCAACGAATATACCAAAACAGGAATAATCAAAGGTTCCCGGATCGGTTCCCGGGTTCTTTATTCAGAAAGCGATATCAAAGAGGCCATAAAGAATATTCCAACTCTGAAATATCGGAGAGGTAATTATTAGGATTCTGATATGAACCTTTCAGAAGATATTTCATTGCCAGAACAAGAAAGCAAAGAAGTCAGGCGAACGCAATTTCAAAACGTCTATTTAGTTTTTTTGGAACGTCCGTCAACAATATTAATGGCTTCAAGAAAAACGGGTATTGAAAGAGCTTCAATATGCCGGTATTGTGCCACAATGAGAAAGGCAGGAACTATTTATCTTCTTAATAAGGGACTTTGTCCAATAAGCAAGCATCCAGCGGGATTCCTAACAACAAACCCCGAACTAATACCAAAAGACTTGACGCTATGATACGTTTCCGGCATTTTTAAGCTCAGGCGAAAGGGTAATTCCGAAAGGCAGTGCGGGCCGGTTTGGTGAAAAAATGCACGTTGAGGTAACCGGTACAATTATGAACCGGGATATAAATATTAGCAACAGACGGTCTCAAAGGGAGAATTAATAAGATGGTTAAGACTAACTCCTTAGCAGAATGATGACAACTAATAATATTAAGGCAGTTAATCACAGCGAAATCCAAAGTATAAAAAAGCATTGCCTTAAATCGGACGCAATTAAGGAACTGGAAACTCTTGCAATAGCTGACAATCGAAAAAAACACCCGACACTGCCGGACTATGCAAGATGTACCCGGAAATATTCCGATAAGACAGCTAACGGGTTAACCACTTGTATCATTGACTTCCTGAGGTTCAAAGGCTGGCAGGCAGAACGCATCAATTGCACCGGAAGGTATCAGGATAATACTAAGGTCGTAACTGATGTTACAGGCTTCAGTCGTCGGATCGGATCTGCTCAATGGCTTCCGACTTCAGGACAGAAGGGGACGGCTGATATTTCAGCCACAATCAAAGGACGATCTATTAAGATCGAAGTCAAAATGAAGGACCGGCAATCAGAAGCACAAAAGGAATACCAGAGACAGGTTGAACAGGCGGGGGGTCTGTATTGGCTTGTAAGGAGTTTTGATGAGTTTATGTCATTTTATAATAGTTTGATATAATCCCGGACAGGGAAAAATTTAAAACCAGCGACACATGAATGATAAAAAAGAGTTTAAGTATGTGCAATTTCCAAACTGTTTGTTAATGCAAACTTATGATGACATAGAGAAGGGATTGCGAATGATTATAGATTACGGAATTGTTCATTATGCAAAAAAACAG
>JAAYUT010000467.1 GCA_012517485.1 Candidatus Atribacter fermentans | reverse complement strand
TAATTATCTGATTCCATTTAATTACAACCATATTCTATCTGCTATTATTTATCGTAAGATAGCAGACCTTGATTTAGCTGCTAAACTTCATTTTTCAAAGGATTTTAAATTTTTTACTTTTTCTCAGATTTATTTTTCAGATTGGAAGCGTATTAAACAGGGTATCATCTCTAAGGATGGAAAGCTTTCCTTTTATATTTCTTCTCCTAATGATAATCTGATAAAAAGTCTGGTGGAAGGCCACTTAGAGAACACCGAAGTCGATTTCAAAGGAACCAAACTGCTCGTTGAACAAATCGAACTACTCAAGAAGCCTGAATTTAAGGAAAAGATGAGGATGAGAACCATGTCTCCAGTGTCTGCGAGTATAAAGAGACAAGTCGATGAAAAGCTGAAGATATGGGATTTAGGACCTGGAGATGAAAGATTCTATGAAAGCGTTCAGAAAAATCTAGTGAATAAGTATGTTAAGTTTTATGGCGATTATGATGGAGATAGGTGGATCCGGTTGAGGCCGGATATGTCAACAGCTAAAAGACGCAGGATAGAGATTAAAGGAGACTTTCACCGGGGGTATATGATGGAATTTGAGATGGATGCTGATGCTCGGCTTATTCGGTTTGCGTATGATTGTGGGCTGGGTGAAAGGAATAGTATGGGGTTTGGGATGGTTGAAATAATTTAGAATGTTAATTAGTTATATAATAGAAAAATTGGAGGTTAAAGAAAGAATACTGATTGATTATACGACAAAGAATGGTTGGTTATTAATACGTTAGTTTATTATTGCTTAAAGAACTCGGAAGTTAAACCTAATATAGTCTGATTTGATCTAAATGCATTTATTCAACTTTATTATTTCAATCCCAATATGGTCTGGTTTATAGAGATGATTTATAGAAATATTATGGTAATAAACTATAATAAACTTTTAATTACGATATCTATTAAATAACCTAATAAAGTTGAATAAACAAAAAGTTTAAATAGAAAATTCATCAGATTAAATTCATGGAAAAAAACTGGATCGAATGGATAATGGAGGTCGAAGATGGGAAAAATAATTTATGATTTTACTGCAAATCCCTTTGTAGATGCTGGAATTTGGGCAATTTCTGAACGAGCAAAGAAAAAACCAAATGAATTGAATAAAGCTGATTTGAAAGGAATTATTGATGATGTTATAAAATTATATCTTACTAAAAAATGGTCGAAAAATATCTATTCTGTCTTTCCTAACAATCCTATTACCAATCCTTCAGTTAAAAATAAAGATGAAAGATATTCAGCATTATTAAATGAATTAATTGATGGAATAGGTCCTTTAGGCAATTCAGGAGATTGTATAGCTTGCGGGAAAAGAGATGTACAACAGAGATCCGGCAAAGACAAAATACCATTAACGGGATCAGGAAAATTGATTAACTACTTTTCATATGGAGTTGAAGGTGCCGATTATTGCCCTGCTTGTGCATTCGCAGTACAATTTTCACCCTTGATAATGTATGCATGTGGAAAATTACTGTTGATACATTCAAATTCTGAGAAAGTGATGAATATTTGGTCTCGAAAGGCTAATAAAAATATAAATAAGCAACTGTCTTCTGGTGAAATTACAGGATGCTTCAATGAAAAGTATACGAATCCCAAAAATGCTCTTTTCCATATTATTCAAGACATAGTCTTAGAATATGATGTAAGATGGATTGATGAAGCTCCTTCAATTAACTGCTATCATTTTACTAATTATAATCAGGGGCCTGATTTGGATATCTACTATGTTCCAACTTCGATTTTCAAATTTTTGGCTTATGTACCTCAACATGAGAAATATGAGGATTGGTTAAGGATTGTAAGACGAGGTTACAGATTTGTGAAATGGGATGAGGTTAAAGAAGAAAATGAATATAAAAATAATCCAAATAGAGTATACAACAATCTTTTAGAGGGCAGATCTATTATTAGATTTTTTATTGATAGAAAAAATAAAGAAGCAATTGGAGGATGGGATCTTTTGAGCAGTTACCTAGAGGAGGTAAGAAATATGGACGAAAAAAGAATAAAAACTATAAAGAAAGTTGGAGATGAACTTGCAGATTATATAAAAGCTTCAGATGACATTAAAACTTTGAAAAAACTGGAAACAGCCAGTAATTATAGAAACTATCGCAATCTTTTAAGAATTATCATCAAAAAGAGGATTGAAAATGGAGCTGAAAGTCCTTTATTCTCCTTTGATGAATATGTCAACAATTTATTCCCAGAAGGAAATTTAACATGGCGAGAAACTCAGGATCTGATACTATTTAGAATTTATGAAGTTCTGCATGATTGGATAATTCAACAAGGGATTTCAGAAGAATTAGTAACTGAAGTAAAGGAAATGGAGGCAGAAAATGTCTAAAACAGTAGTAGGTTTTATATTGGTAGATGCACCACACTCTGCATTAAACAATGCAGGTGCAGATGCAGGAGACAGAACTGATAACATTGTTAGAGTAAAATCAATTAGAAGAGGTAGGAAAGTCTATCCATATGTTTCAGGACAGGCTTTAAGGTACTGGTGGAGGGATACGCTTGAGAAAAAATGTGGCTGGAGCCTTTCACCAATAGTGAGGGAGAAAAAAATAGCTTTTACCCATGCTAATCCCATAGAATACGACGACGATGACGTTTTTGGTTATATGAGGGCTATGAAAGCAAAAGAAGGTGGGACAGTAACAAGAATTTCACCATTAAAAACTTCTCCACTCATATCGGTAATTGGACAAAGTCCAACTCAGGACTTTGGTGTCATGGCCCGTCACCAAGGAGATCCAGTTCCATACGAACATGAATTTTATTCTACAGTTTTAAAGGGCATATTCTCTATTGATTTAGATAGTCTGGGCGTTTTCTACGCAGAGGAGAAAACGGGATATAAAAATATGTATCCAGATCTGGAAAATGCAGCTGAAGAAAAAAATCTTAATAAAGATGAGGAAAGTGGAAAGTGGGTAATGCCTGAAGATGTCAGAATTAAAAGAGCACAAGAAGTAATTAATGCTCTTCCGCACCTTCAGGGAGGAGCTAAGTTAACCTCTCATTTGACAGATGTTTCTCCTAAATTTATTGTATTAGCGGCAATCGATGGCGGGAACCACATCTTCATGAATATAGCCAAAGAAGTTGAAGGAGAAGCAACAATTGATATCGAAGCTCTAAAAGAAGTTTTGGATGAATACCAAGACGTTTTATTAACCGATGTTTACATCGGACGTAGAAAAGGATTCATGGATAATTTAGAAGATGAGATTACTGAACTAAGTAATGATAGTGAAAATATTAACTCAGGAACGATCAAAGAAGCTGTGGAACAATTCTCAGATAAAATACCCGAGCTGATCAAACAATGAAAGCCCTAAGGATCCTGATTGAAGGTTGGGTAACCTCTTTCAGGTACCCTGCTTTTATCAGT
>JAAYUT010000466.1 GCA_012517485.1 Candidatus Atribacter fermentans | reverse complement strand
CGGCACCAGCTAAATAGAGAATGCTCAGTTTCTGGTTAGATAACAAACCAAAGAGATCAAGAAGCTCTTGGCGGTGTTTGAAGACTCGTTCCATACTATCTACCCATAAATCAACTTGATCATGAATTTCTTGAGGAGTATATTGGATACCTAAAGTTTTCTTTTGATCTCCATCAAGGGAGAGTAATGCGGATAAAGGGTTCACGGATTTTCCTCCTTTTGCTTCCCCAAAATTGTTTTTACTATTCAATCAATAGGTGGCAAACCAAGGCTATTATATTTCAAATGTCTTTTTTCATCAAAACAAGGTGAATGTTTCTTTCTTTTTTATTGGTAAGAAATAAGCTGATTAGAATAAAACATATTCATTATCTTCTTAAACGGAAATGTTACTACAGGCCTATCCTATTTTATTTTATAAATATCATCAAATGAATCCCCCCTCAATGGGGAATGAATTTAAAATTCCCCTCCGTAGAGGGGAACTGCTTAGCGGGGAGATGATTCTTTTAATTAGTCATCCTGAGCCCTCGCTTTTCGAGGGAGTGAGGATCTTATCTGACACCATACCCGTCATCCAGAACCTTTTCTTTTTTCATTTTTCTCCCCCTCTCCCACTCGCCCCCTCTCCCCCTCGGTCTCTTTTGCGCCTGCTTAATCTAGCGACATGCCATGGCATGTCGAGTTTGGATTTTCAAAATCAATTGGTGCCACGAAAGTGGTATATATTCTATACCTATACTATTCTGATGGTTTTCCAGCTAAGCCCAGCGTGCCGAGTCAATCAAGTACAAATTGGATTCAAATAATAGCATTTTTGACCTAATCTAAGAAAGTTGATAAAATTCTTATTGATTAGGAGCTTTGAATAAGAACGGATAGTAAAATAATGAAATCAATAAATAGAAAAAGATAATTTTGGCAGCCTTAATAAGAGAAATTCAATTATTATCATCTGATTCTTGAGGTTATCAATGAACATCAAAAGAAATTCTATCTCTGGGATTTTTAACATTATCTTCAATGATTTGCTGAATAAGTGAAGGTCAATGGCTTTGTGTCCTCTTCGACGTCCAATTTGATAGTGAAATAATTCGTATTCATGTATAAAGGTAATTTTTGTATCTATAATTATTGAAGCTAAATTAATTTTTTTGAGTATATTGATGCCAAGAAGTTAAGTTTTATGAATAAAAAAAGGAGATAATGAATGAAAATCTTGTTAGTCAATCCACCCTCACCGGGAATATATAATTCCGTTGGTCTTAAACTTCCCCCCCTTGGATTAGGGTATTTAGCTTCGGTTTTACAAAAAAACCATCATCAAGTTAAAATCCTCGATTTACAAGTTGAAAAAAAGTCAATCTTAGAACGAGAACTTATTAACTGTGATTTAGTTGGTATCACCTGTGAGAGCAATAAAATTTTTAAAGCCCTTGATATCGCAACAAAAGCCAAACAGAGGGGTTGCATAACCGTTATGGGTGGTTATCATGCTACTTTCAGAGACAAAGAAATTCTATCTTTGGGAATGGTTGATTATATCGTTAAGGGTGAAGGAGAATATACCTTTTCCCGT
>JAAYUT010000067.1 GCA_012517485.1 Candidatus Atribacter fermentans | reverse complement strand
TACTTTGCCGATGACATATTCTGCAACAACGAGTTTGAATTTCCCGTAAACAGAACAGAGCTAGCAGAGCTGTGTGGAACAACTAAAGAAAGTTTGATTAGAACCTTATCGGAATTTAACCACGATAGAATAATTGAGCTGGAACGGAATAGAATCAGAATTATTAGTTACGATATATTAAAAACTTTGAGCAGATTCGGTTAACGTAATAAAAGTAAAAATATATGCCAAAAATTCTTATTGTCGATGACATTTTTGTTAACAGGCTTCTTCTAAAAGAAGTGATGAAAAACTTTAATGTTACTTGCCTTGAGGCGCAAAACGGTAAGGAAGCTATTGACATTATTACTAAGGAGAAAGTTGACCTGGTTTTCATGGACATTGAAATGCCTGTGATGAATGGGCTGGAAACCACCAAGTACGTTCGTGAAAAACTACCTTCGCCCAAAAAGTACACCCCCATTGTAGCGTTAACCGCACATAATCCGGCAAACTTTTTTGAGGATTTCAGGGATGCAGGCTTTGATTTTCTGATGACTAAACCATACTCTATTGAAAAAATTAAACAGGCTATTGAAAAGGTTCTTACTCCCACATAAAAGGTACAACTAATAGGATAATAATTTACCTTTGCTGGTATTGAGCTAACCATAAAACATCTCGCGCGATGGACAGGTCAATTCTGGCAGAGCTAATTCGCAAAAACAAACGACTAATAATACCCAACGTGGGTGCCTTCCTTCATCGTGATACTGAAAGCAACACCCAGCTTAGCATTACTTTTAGCCCATTCCTAAAGTATAATGATGGGCAACTCGAAGATTTACTGATAAATAATTATGGACTTTCTAAGATTGAGGCAGCTGAGCAAATAAAAAAGCTATCGATAGAAATTATTGAAGAAATAAAAGAAAGTGGTTCATACGCAATACCCGGCATCGGAATACTAATATATGATTCAAAGGGTTCCATTAGTTTGACATCGGAGGAATCATCAAGCCAAAGAAAGTCAACCGACCCTGACGATGGTAAAAATATTCAAACCACCAACATTGATTCCCCCCTTGAGATAGACACGAGTACCAGTGACAAAAACCAAACCACCAATGATTCAGCTGTAAAAGAAGAGATAGTTCAAGAAGAGAACACCATTACAAAACATTACACTGAGGTTAGCCCGGGGGTTGAGCGTGTTAACACCAATGCCCTCGACAGCATAATAGTTGAAAAGTCGTCAACGGAAAATAGCAATCAAGTTGAATTCAATGATTTGGAACAAGTCAACATGAAAAGCTCTAGTAAAAAAAAGTCACCATCACTCCTGCGAGTTTTTGTTTTTATAGCAGTATCGCTAATTGTAATACTTACATTTGCATTCATTTTGAGGGAGTTGGCCTTTGCCCCCGATGAGGCCGACTGGGAAAACATTAAAAACAAACCGGAAAAGGTAGAACCTATTAAGTTACCATCCGACAATGCTTCAAAATCCGATGATTTTGACAAGAAATTTGAAGCCACAAACCCTGCCGACGAGGAGAGCGAATCCGTAACAGGTAATGAGCAACCAGCACAAACAACGGAAGAAGTAATTGAAAAATCATTAACCCAAAGTACTCCTGTTAGCAACCCATCAACAATTTACAGCCTTGTGGTTGGAAGTTTTGCCGAAAAGGCAAATGCCCAAAAATTCGTGAACGATCTTAAGGCAAAGGGGTTTAGCGCTGAGGT
>JAAYUT010000066.1 GCA_012517485.1 Candidatus Atribacter fermentans | reverse complement strand
CCGCTATGTGGCATCAGTATTGAAATCTTTTTAATACCTCACTTCCTTAACAGTTAAAAATAGCTTTAAATATTGAAGAAATTCGTTAAAGTCTTCGAGTCGATTTTGGATGATTTCATACAACTCATCGATTGTAACTTCAGCATAAAAATGCACCAATCGGTTCCGGTATCCAGCCATTTTGAGTAACTTTTCCTTAGCAAAATGTTGAGGGACAATTCCCTCTTTTCCCAAAAAAAGAGCGACATCTTTATAAGTTGAAAGCCTTTCTCCGGGAAACCTGGAACCAATATGTGTTCCAATATCAAAGACAGCTTCCAAGGCTCTTCTCAAATAGTGTTCGGCAATAGCGTAATTTTCACCTTTTTTAAAATCCTCTAAGGAAATACCCTTAAATATTGTTAGTTTATCAATATTCTTCTCAATTTCTCTCATTCTCGATAAAATAACTTCTTGATTAATTGGTATTTTTTTCATATTCTTTCCAATAAAATTTGATCTTGAATATCCAATAATGGTTTAAAATCGATATATTCTTTGATGATCTTTTCCTTATAATCGTATTCCAACTCACGAGATACTCGGTAGATTACTTTACCTGTGGTAACCACTTCAAATTGGAGAGGAAGAGGAGCAAAATCTAAAAACACGATATCAAGATCTCGATCAGGAAAAACGTGGCTTAAGGATAGATATAATTCTTCAAAGATAATCATAGTATTATTTATACGTTCTGGTTTTTCAAAAACCACCCCAATATCAATATCACTTTCTGCTCTTTGGGTACCAATGATCGATGAGCCAAAAAGATAAATAAGGGAAATGTTCAATTTTTTAAGTATTTTACGAGTATCTTTTTTCAACATAGTTTTATTATACAGTAGAGATTAGGTGCTGTGTTATAGAGTCAGGTCTTGATTCTTGAATTTAAAAAAGACTATGGAAACAGGAATTTGTGAAAGCCAAAAAGCTTAAAAATGAGCTCCTCACTGATTCGCAAAGTGAATCCTCAGGATGATGGATTAAAGAATTTATTTGATAGTATTTTTCAGGATAGGACCTCCTGCTGCTTCCTAATACGAGATAAAAATGAAAAAAACTAAAGGGGAAGGTGGAATTTATAGAAACAAAAGGAATGGTGCCTGTCACCAAAATTATTACTCTGCATTGGAAAAATAAAAACTAAGATTATAGAATGTCCCTTCTTATACTACTTAAATTGAATCTTCTCATTGGCTCCTATCGTGAACTAACGGATCTGATCGTGATTGATTTCCCTTTCAACTTCATTTTTTTCTTTATAAGTAAATACTTGAACACTCTCCCTTCGAAAAGCAATGTGGTTGAAAAATGGTGGATGCACATTTAAATCATCACTTCTCTTTGCCATCAGCCATAATGCTTGGCTGTTCTCTAATCCTTTTCTTGGGATAACAACCGTTCCTCGGCATATATATCCAGTGGTGTCATTCGGATCATGGACATTTTTCAGTTTAATTTTTAATCGTCCCAGAAAAAGACCGCCCATATTCCCCATTGGTGGAATTCCATAGGAAAGAAAAAATTCAGCATCAACTCCCGGTTTTCCATTGTAAGTGTCGGTTGCTAAAACCTCGAATTTACAGATAAAATCTCTGTTCCCTTGGGGAAGAGACATAAAAACCCATTCAGCATGGTTATTGAAACTTGGATCTCTTAACCAATACCACCCTTGAATATAATCACCTTGAGAGAAGAATGAAACAGTGGTTAGTTCCTGGGTCACCAGGCACGAGGAAAAAGTTAAAAGAAAAAATAAGATACAAAACCCGAAAAATATCATTTTGAAGAATTGTTTTATCACTGGAACCCTCCTTTATAACCCTTACGTTTAAGTGGAATATCTTTTTTTATTATATGCATTCATGTTTCTTTTACGCAAATAGAACAGAAAAAAGAATGAGAATCTGCAAAATTCTTAAGGTTAAGGTATGATTCTAAAAACGAAAAAAAACTAAGGAGTAGAAAATTGAACAGGATATGACTTTTTTAAAGTCTCAATTGCGGAATGTTTTGAAATAAAATAAACTTATCTATTAGGAAACATTTAGTTTTATTTCGGTTTTAATACTCTCCATCTACTAAATGATTAAAGCCAACTTAGAAAGGAAAACCTTATGAGTAAAATTCTTTTAGGGGTAATTTGCGGATTGTTGTTTGGAATCATTGATGTTTTGATAATGATCCCGCTTCAATACGAGAATAATCGTAAGAAAATTGAGGCAATGTTATCGGCGTTTATTGAACGATTTATGATCGCTTTTTTAATTCCGAATGTCGATTTAGGGATACACCCGGCTCTAACAGGTCTGTTATTGGGACTCGGTTTGAGCTTCCCTTCTGCAATCATAACCAGAGCTTATGCACCAATTATTGGAACTGGGATTGCTGGTGGTGTGCTGGTTGGATTTATTGTGAATATGGTTTTATAACGTCTCAGGCGGGTTCAAGTCTTGATTTTTGAATTTTCAATGCATCTGGCAATCAAAAATCTAACATTTGGCAAGTTAAAATTCCAAAACACCCTAAGAGATTTGTGATTTTTAAACTCGAATTTTCCAATCGACAACTCTTTCTAATTAATGTCAAGGCGCGATAGTAATGGATTATCCTGTTAAGAGGAGCACTCATAATTGAGTTATTAGCAAGTCAGAAAAGAGGTTAAGATGGAGTTTAGAGTCTTCATTGGCTCTTTTCCTACACCCTTGAACCCTCTTTTTTCAATAAAAAACTCTGATAGATACTCTTCCCAGGTTAAAACGGTGAGCAATTTTTAAGCTTTCCCCATTTTGAAACCCCTTTCTAAGAGCAACGGACTTAGAGGTTTTTAAGGGAAAAATGAAGAGGACAGAAGGTGAATTTTTGGCTCTACAAAATACTTTGGGGTGAGTGAGGGGACTCGAACCCCCAACCCCTGGAGCCACAGTCCAGTGCTCTGACCGATTGAGCTACACTCACCATAAATGGTTTTCTTAAACTCTGCGCAGACTATTTTATCACAATACCCAAGCAAATCAACTACTACTCCAAAATTGACCACTCTCCTTATGTGGCATATTTTCTGAAACCTTACCCCTCCTCACAAAGTATACATAAGAGACAATATAATAAAGGGGTGCTGTCGTTGTTGAGTAAAAGAAGTATTTCGTTTTTTGCTTTAATAAGTATTTTGGTGGTTTCATTTCTTTTTGCTGGATGCGTGCCGGGAAGTTCACCGAATCAATTTACCACCTCCGGAACGGTAACTTATATTGACCTTGAAGGTGGGTTTTATGGGATTATTGGTGATAACCAGGAAAATTATGATCCTATCAATCTTCCTGATGAATTTCAACAAGAGGGATTACGAATAACCTTTACTGCAAAGTATCGAGATGATTTGGCAAGCATCCATATGTGGGGAAGAATAATTGAAATTTTACAAATCCAAGCGATAGATAATAATAACCAGGGCTAATAGTGTTAGTCCTGGTTATTAGAAAAATCAAAAAAGGTTTTTTTTCTATCCCGTAAACACCATCAAATAGGTTCCCCTCAATGGGGGAATGAATTCAACAACTCCCCTCCGTGGAGGGGTGCCGTTTTACGGCGGGGAGGGTGCCTTTCTTTTTTAAAGGTTATCCTGAGACAATGAATAAGTACCATTAAAAAATTTTGATAAATGAGATTGCCACGTCGCATAAGACGCTCCTCGCAATGACGGAGTAGGAAAAAATTCAAAATCCACTAACCCCCTTTGCTAAAGGGGAAAACGATTCTTGGATAAGTATTTTCATCCTCAACTTGGTGCCATG
>JAAYUT010000465.1 GCA_012517485.1 Candidatus Atribacter fermentans | reverse complement strand
TGTTCCTGTCATTGTCTCTACTGTGGATTGCGGGCAGAAAACCGCAAAATATCCAGGTATCGCTTAACCAATCAGGAAATTTTTCAATCAGTTCAGACAGCAGTCAATTACGGTTTGAAAACTATCGTCCTGCAATCAGGAGAAGACCCGTTTTATCGACCTGAGGATATTGCACGGCTCATCGAATCCATTAAAAAGCACTTTGATGTAGCAATTACTTTATCGGTTGGAGAGCATAAGCACCAGAGTTATAAAATTTGGCGGAATGCAGGAGCTGACCGGTATTTATTAAAACACGAAACCGCTAACCCAATTCTCTATCAGAAATTAAGACCAGGGAAAAACCTTCAAGACCGAATAGACTGTTTGATGGATTTAAAAGACCTTGGTTATCAAGTTGGCTCGGGAAATATGGTCGGGCTTCCTGGCCAAACAGTAAATTCACTTATTCATGATGTTCTCTTAATGAAAAAATTAAATATTGAAATGGCCGGTATTGGACCTTTTCTTCCTCATCCCGACACACCTCTTGGATGCTATCCAGCTGGCTCTCTCTCGGAAACCTTAAAAATTCTGGCTATTACCCGAATCGTTCTTCCGACCATTCATCTTCCAGCTACTACCGCAATCAGCACGATAAATAATGATGCTCGTCGCTTAGCTTTGGAATCGGGAGCAAACGTCATTATGCCTAATTTTACACCTTTAGCAGTTCGTAACCAATATGTCATTTATCCTCAAAAAATCGATATTATTGAAGATCCCGAGCAAAGCATGAAAAAGCTGAAAAAACTGATGAAAGAAATGAATCGGCCCATTTCAATGAGTTATGGTCATGCAATAAAAATAAAAAATAGTTATTAAATAAAAAGGAGGTATATCATGGTTTTAGTTGTCAATGAAAGGAAAAAGGCTGATTTTATAGATGAAAAAACTATTGAAAATTTATTAGAAAAAGGAAGAAATCGTCGTCAAAAAGAAATTGTGGATATTATTGAAAAAGCTCGCATGGCGAAAGGCATTACTCCTGAAGAATGTGCAATTCTCCTTCAGATTGAAGACCCTGAAATTTTAACCGAGATTTATAAAGTTGCCCAAGAGATTAAATTAAAAATTTACGGAAAAAGATTAGTTTTTTTTGCTCCTCTTTATATTAGTAATTATTGCATTAATAATTGCCGGTATTGTGGGTATCGACACGATAATAAGTTTCATCGTCGTCGATTAAGTCAAGAGGAAGTCATCGAAGAAGTAAAAATCCTTGAGTCCATGGGCCACAAAAGATTAGCCTTAGAAGCCGGAGAAGATTTGGTCAACTGTCCTTTGGACTACATTCTTGAAACCATCCATACCATATATGGAGTCAATGAGGGAAAAGGAAGTATTCGGAGAGTAAATGTCAATATTGCTGCTACTACCGTTAATAACTATCGAAAATTGAAAGAGGCCAAAATTGGAACTTACATCCTCTTCCAGGAAACCTACCATCGTGAAACTTACCAATACATGCATCCTCAAGGACCAAAAAGTGATTATGATTATCACACCACCGCTTTGGACCGCGCTATGGAAGCCGGTATCGATGATGTTGGCGCAGGAGTTTTGTTTGGCCTCTATGATTATAAATTTGAAGTACTTGGCTTGCTCCAGCATTCCCTTCATCTGGAAGAAGTATTTGGAGTTGGTCCACACACCATTTCAGTACCTCGTTTGCGACCGGCTTTGGGAGTGGATTCACTCCTTTCTCAACATCCTGTTAATGATGATGAATTCCGCAAAATCATTGCTATACTCCGTCTGGCAGTTCCCTATACCGGCATCATTCTTTCCACTCGGGAAAAAGCTTCTTTTCGAGATGAGCTGATTTCATTGGGTATCTCTCAACTGAGTGCTGGATCTTGTACCGGTGTTGGTGGGTATCGGGAAGAATATGACCATCTTAAGGAAAAGGTTGGAAGAAACCAGGATTCTCCTCAATTTCAAGTCGAAGACCACCGTAGCCCTGATGAGGTTTTGAGAAGTGTCTGTCAGTCGGGTTATATCCCCAGTTTTTGTACCGCTTGCTACCGTAAGGGACGGACTGGAGATCGTTTTATGCCTTTGGCAAAATCTGGACAGATCCAGAATGTGTGTCAGCCCAATGCCATCCTTACCTTTAAGGAATTTTTAGAAGATTATGCTTCAGAAACAACTAAAAAAATTGGTGAGAAAACGATTAAGGAACACCTTGAATCTATTCCTAATTTACACGTGAGAAAACTAACTGAGGAACGTCTTAAACTCATAGAAAAAGGCGAACGTGATTTATATTTTTAACCTAAGACAGTGTTATTTTTAGAATTTCACTCTGACCTATTTGCACCTTCTCGATTGATGGGAGATGGTGAGGATGAGGGTGAAAGGAACTCCCTCCTAACCCCCATCAATTGAAGAATTTATAAAGATGTTATTTTTAGGACAGAAATAATTGGAGGTTAAGTTATGAACGGAACTCCACGAAGCCTTCGACCACATATTGGTATTTTTGGACGGAGAAATGTCGGCAAATCATCACTGATCAATGCTCTAACCAATCAAGAAGTTGCTATTGTTTCGAGTGAACCTGGAACCACTACTGATCCGGTCTTCAAGTCTATGGAGCTTCTCCCTTTTGGACCAGTAGTTTTTATTGACACTGCTGGATTGGATGATGAAGGATTTTTAGGTGAACTGAGAAAAAAGAAATCATTGGAGATACTTCGTCGTTGTGATGTTGCTATATTGGTCTGGGACAACCAGAGGGAAGATTTTCTCTTTGAAAAAGAACTGATTGCTTTGCTGAAAGAAAATAAAATTTACACTCTTGGAGTTCAAAACAAAACCAATGGAAAACCTCTTCAAAATTCAGAACTCGATCAGTTTCAGATTCCTCTTTTTGAAACCGATGCTCAAACTGGAAAGGGTATCGACATATTAAAAAATTCATTGGTAGAAATATTAAAATACCAATATCAAGAAAAACCTTTGATCAAAGATTTAATACAGCCTGGTGACGTCGTGCTTTTAGTTGTCCCGATTGATCTTGGTGCTCCTAAGGGACGGCTGATCCTCCCTCAAGTACAAACGATTCGTGAAATATTGGATGCTGATGCTACGGCTATAATTGTTAAAGAAAATGAATTAGCTGAAACTTTCAATAAGCAAAAATTTCCTCCTCGTCTGGTGGTCACTGATTCCCAGGTTTTTCACAAGGTTGCTGCTTTCCTTCCTCCTGATCAACCCTTAACAAGTTTTTCAATTTTATTCGCTCGCAACAAAGGTGATTTAAATACCCTGGTTGAAGGAGTAAAAGCGGTTGACGCTCTTAAACCAGGAGATAAAGTTCTTATTGCCGAAGCCTGTACTCATCATCCTCAGGCAGATGATATTGGCCGGCTTAAAATACCCCGTTGGCTCCGACAAAGGATTGGTTTTGATATTCACGTTGATATAACAGCAGGTATTGACTTTCCAGAAAATATTAATGAGTATAAGCTTGTTATCCATTGCGGTGGTTGTATGATCAATCATAAGGAAATGTTGTACCGTCTTCGAGTTGCCAGGGAATCAGGTGTCGCTATTACCAATTATGGCGTCTTTATTGCTTACGTTCAAGGATTAATCCCTCGAGTGTTAGAAGTTTTTCCGGAATTTAAATCACTCTTCATTTCCAAGGTTGGTTCGTCACTCGACGCACATT
>JAAYUT010000464.1 GCA_012517485.1 Candidatus Atribacter fermentans | reverse complement strand
GGCTTTGGATGTATGCGATTTCCAACCATTGACCATAAACCATCATCAGAAGGGGTTGATGAAAAAGAAACCATTCGCATGCTTCGCTATGCAATTGATAATGGTGTAAATTATATCGATTCTGCTTATACCTACCACAATGGGAAAAGCGAAGAAGTGATTGGTAAGGCACTTCAAGATGGTTATCGAGAAAAAGTATTATTAACCACCAAAATGCCTATCTGGTTAGTGAAAAAAAGCAGTGATTTTGACCGTTTTCTCCATGAACAACTTAGAAGGTTAAAAACTGATTATTTAGATATTTATTTATTACACAATCTAAAAAAGGAAGCTTATCAGCAACTTCTCAACTTGGGAATATTCTCTTGGGCTGAAAAAAGAATCGATCAAGGTCTTTTTCGATATTTTGGTTTTTCCTGTCATGAACCATTTTCCGTCTTTAAGGATTTTATTGATTCTTATGATCAATGGTCAGTCGCTCAAATCCAATATAATTATATGAATGAAGATGTTCAGGCTGGTACAAAAGGGTTAAAATATGCTGCTGAAAAAGGCATTGCGGTTGTAATCATGGAACCGCTCTTAGGAGGAACATTAGCTAATCCTCATCCGGCGATTCTCTCCCTGCTTAACCAAATCAATCCCCAGCGTTCTCCTGTTGATTGGGCACTACAATGGCTTTGGAATAAACCTGAAGTTTCAACTGTGCTCAGTGGAATGAGCTCGTTTGAACAAGTTCAACAAAATATCGACAGCGCGAACCATTCCGGTATCAATTCCTTCCGTCCTGAAGATCTTGATACCATAACGAGAGTCCAATCAAAATATTCTTCGATGAATCCAATTCCTTGCACCAAATGTGGTTATTGTATGCCCTGCCCCAACCAAGTGGACATTCCCCGTAATTTCGAATTGTTTAATACTGCTATGGTTTTTAACCAAGTCAATTTAAATCGGAATATTTATCAAAACATTTTTCCAGAAGAGATGCATGCCAGCTCTTGCAAACAGTGTGGGATATGTGAAGAAAAATGTCCACAAAATATTTCGATTCGAGAATGGTTAATAAAAGTTGAAAATGCTTTGGGACGCGAGAATTAGAAATTAATTTAAGAGCTTATTTGAAAATTATATGGAATTCAAAAGGATGATTTTATCTTTAACCAAGCACTTCTCAAATAAATAGAAATGAGTTGAAATTCGATCCAAATTACCTAAAAATCATGAATTTTAAGTGAAAGAATCAATTTTAAAAAAATGATAATGGAGTGAATGGATAGAAGGTCAAAAACAATTTAAAGAAAATGATTTTTAAAAAAAGAAAGTCTTACAGGGATTTATCAAGAGTGTCGTGGAACTATTTCAAGATCTTTTGAATCAACCTTAATAAAATTTTAAGATTTCATTTTAAATGATGAATTATGAATAAAAAAATCATCCTTATTGTTTCCTTGCCTATCTGGATGGCTTAAACGTTGTTAAATATGAATAGAGGAAAAATATGAATTCTTGAAATATAAAATTTTTGAAGGCATTGACCTAGTTTTAATGAACACAAAATTTTAATTTGAATTGTGCTGATGACAACGCGTTACAGAAACAGAAAAGAAGTTTAATAATAGGAATAAATCAAAGTTTATATCCCAATGTTTTCTTTTAGAAATATTCGAAAAAATAGGAACTAAGAAATTTAATCTCGCCATCTTGAGCCTTACTTTGCCTTTTTCCGATCCTAAAATTTCTTATTTTTAAAAAAAGGAAAATATTTTTTTAGAAAAGAATCTCTTTTAACCTCAATCAATTTTCACTTGTTGGGAGAAGGTTGTAATGTGGAGCGAATCTTAGTTTAACTGATAGGAACAATCACCATTAGAGTTCTTCTTAATTTATATTAGCCTTGTATTTGTTATTTTTATTTTTGGGAGGGGAAAAGATATGAGGGAGAAGCACGTTTTCTATATTCAGAAAAAAATACTACTTTATATTGTTTTGAGTTTCCTTGTTTGTGGATTAATGCTAAGTTCTATACATTGCAATGGAATTTGTGTTGATAATACTAAATTTTGTGCTATTATCAAAGAATTTGCTCCTTTAACTGTGCAACCAGCATTAGAAGACTGTCCAACATCTTTAATCATCTGTGATGGGGAACAAATAGTTCTTTTCTGGAAAGCAGAGGCAACTCTTACCAGCACGATTCACCTTACCGGACCGGGAGGTGAAAGCTATGAATACTCGATCATTGAAGGTCAAGCCACAATAACTCCCAGGACTTCGGGTTTTTGGTGGATTAAATTTACTGGAAAAGATTGTACTTTTAGCAAATCCATATGGGTTCGAGTCATTAAAGGAGAAGAAATACATACAATTATGGCAAATGGAAATAGTGACATAGGATTTTTTTGTGATATCAATCCTAAAAGCGTTTCTAAAAAACTTATTGTCAAAAAAATCCGTTCCGTTAAGTGTGCAGGAATTGCTGAATATTG
>JAAYUT010000463.1 GCA_012517485.1 Candidatus Atribacter fermentans | reverse complement strand
CGTTCCACTTTGTCTCTCCCTGCCTCAAACTGGGGTTTTATCAAAGCAATACATATCCCGCTTTCAGGAAGAAGCGAATTTATTACGGGAAAAATCAAGCGAAGCGAAATAAAGGATACATCAATAGTAATGCCTTGGATCGGCTCAGGAAGGTCTGCTGGGGAAAAATAACGAATATTCTTTCTTTCCAAAGGAATGACTTTGGGATTCTTCCGGAGTTTTTCGTGAAGGAGTCCATGCCCTACATCCAGAGCGAACACCTTTTTGGCATTATTTTGAAGTAAACAATCAGTAAATCCTCCGGTTGAAGAACCAATATCTAAAAAGACCAGGCCAAACGGGTCGATGCGAAAGAAAGAGAGGGCTTTGGCTAACTTTTCACCGCCTCTACTCACATATTGAGGCAATCTCTCAAGAACGATTTCAGCATCATCATATACCTTCGTCGATGGTTTTAAAGTCACGGATACCTTTTCTATTTTAACATTTCCAGCCAAAATCATCCTCTGGGCTTTTTCACGGCTTTCCACTAACTTTCTTTTTACCAATAATTCATCAAGTCTGATTTTTTGCCTTTTATCTTCCATCATATTGGCTATGAAAAATTCATTCTAATTGGGATTAATGGTGTCGGGTTATAATAAAGTGGGCTAATTCTCGTAATAAAGAAAAGGAGCGATCAGCTTGGTTTAAGATTGTCTCAGCTTCTTGGAATAAGTTTTCCATAATTTCTTGAGTCCCATGAATTCCATGAATTTTCACTAGTGTTGCTTTCTCCTGCTGAAGATCTTTCCCAGCCGTTTTCCCTAATACCTCGCTCGGTTGGGTAACATCTAATAGGTCATCTTTAATTTGAAAACATTCCCCTGCTAATAATCCAAAGCGCTCTAAATCTTGAAGCTCGCTTTTTTTCGCTCCTCCAACAATAGCTCCACACAGAATCGGTGCTTGGATAAATCTGGCTGTCTTCATCCGATAAATATTCATTACTTGTTCCTCATCAACTTCAATCCCTTCCAAATCGATATCAAGTACCTGACCACCAACCATTCCTTCTACACTGAGGGCATCCAATAAAATATTGAGAATTTGAACCAATTTTGAGTTACCAACTAACCGGCAAAAATAACTGTCGGAAAGAAAAAAACGAAATCCCTCGACCAATAAAGCATCACCGGCGAGAATACCCATGGCTCCACCGAACGCCTTGTGTAAACTAAATTTTCCACGACGATAATCATCATTGTCCATTTCTGGTAAATCATCATGAACCAAAGAAAAAGAATGAATCATTTCAATTCCCCCAGCAAGAGAAAGGAGGTCTTCGCGTTTGACACCAAAAGCCTCACCGGTTGCCAGGCAAAGCGATGCTCTGATCTTTTTCCCTCCACCGATAACTCCATAGCGAAGTGCCTCCACTAAGCGGGCTGGAGCTTCTGAGAAATGAAGCCTTTGTTCCAGATGATTATCGATAAGGACCGCATTTTCATTGATATATTGTATAATATCCATTATTTTTTATTATTGACCCCCAATGATTTAAATTCGACTTGAGAACTCCTGGCTAATTTCCCCAAAATACCATTGATAAATTTACCTGAATCGTTAGTGCTATATTTTTTGGCCAATTCGACCGCTTCATTAATTGTTACTCCAATTGAAATATCGGATAGATAAAACATTTCAAAAACTGCCATCCTTAAAAGGTTTCGGTCAATAGTTGGCATCCTATACAAAGGCCATTCCAAGCTATATGCTGAAATAATTCTTTCGATGTCTGGGAGATTTTGCTCTACACCCCTTACCAGCGAAAGGAAAAAACTTCGATCATCATCGTTCCAATTTAACGGTATTTTAAACACCGAAAGAATTTCAGAAAGTGTTTTTTTTCTGAGATCCATTTGAAATAATACCTGTAAAGCTGTTTCTCTCACTTTACGGCGCATGGTTAACCTTCAGTTCCGAAAGAGATAATTCAGGAAACAAATTTTCAAAATTTTCATTCAGTCCAACCGATGAAAACCCTTGGACAAAAATATCAATTCGATCAACTTTCAAACCAGTTTTTTTCTCAAAAATATCCTTGAGGTTTTTTTGGGCATCCCAAGCGACTTCTGGTACCCTCTTTTCTAAGGTAAATATGAGATATAAAGAAATATTTAAGGATTCTTTTTTCGCTTCGATCTTAATACTTTCATCAGGTTGTTTTTCTAAAGAATCAATACCTGCGACTCGCAGAATGATGTCTTCAATCAGCTTCACTAAAACCCGATAAGAATATTCAATTTTGCCTTCTGGCAAATGGATATCAACATACTTCAATATCAGTACTCCTAAGCTCTCTCTAAGTATTCTCGTGTACGAGTATCCACTCGAATAACCTCTCCAATATTCACAAACAAAGGAACTTGAACTACGATTCCGGTTTCAAGAGTAGCAGGTTTTGAACCACCGGAGGCAGTATCACCTTTGATTCCTGGAGGAGTATCAACCACTTTTAATTCAACATAGGAAGGAAGATTTACACTTACATATTTATCTCCATACATTAATATTTCAACCATCATATTTTCCACCAGAAAATCACTGGCTTCGCCAACTAAATCGCTTGGAAGCAAAACTTCTTCAAAAGTTTCCTGATCAAGAAAATGGAAACCTCCGTCATCTTTATACATATACTGCGCTTGTCTTCCCTCAAGAATTGCTCTTACGATTTTATCTCCAGGTTTAAATACTTTCTCAACGATAAAACCGGTATTGATGTCTCGAAGTTTGGTTTTGGTCACCCAACTCCATTTCCCAAATTTAGCTGGTTGAAAAGCAGTAACAACATATAAGGTACCGTCAATGTCGATACAGGTTCCGACTCTCAGATCAGTATTGGATATAATATCAGCCACTATAAAACCTCCCATGAATCAAGAAAAATGAATTAAAACTTTTCTCATGATTTCCTCAATCTTAACTTTACAAAATAACCGGAAGGGTATTTAAAACCCGACAAGATTCTTTCCCAACCACAACGATATTTTCCAATCGAATACCACCCTTCCCAGGGATATAAACTCCTGGTTCGACCGTTACAACCATATTCTCTTGAAGAATAACTTCACTGCTATGACTTAATCGAGGTGATTCATGCACCTGAATCCCCACACCATGACCCAAACTATGAGTAAAATATTGCTCAATGTTATGTTGTTGAAAAAAATTCCGAACCACTATCTCAACATCTGCAGCCCGGACTCCATCTCGAATAGAATCTTGAGCTAATTGCTGAGCTTTTTGAACGAACTGGATAGTTTGATTAAACCATTGGTCTTCAATCCAACCAATGGGAATGGTACGGGTAATGTCCCCACAATACTTTTTATAACGAACTCCCCAATCAACAACCAACCAATTTCCCGCTTCCATTCTCTTATCAGTTGGTTGAGCATGAGGAAGAGCGGACCTTTCTCCGCTCGCGACAATGGTCGGAAAGGCAATTGAATCTCCACCAGCTTTTATCATTTGATAATCCAGCTCTAAAGCAAAATCTTTCTCTTTGATTCCAGGACGAATCATAGGGTAAACCGCTTCCCATGCTTTTTCTGAAAGGTGAAGCGCCTTTTCGATCAATTCAAGCTCGTCGGGTGTTTTAATTGCCCGCATTTCTTCCACCCAGTTGGGAGCCGGAATCAGTTCGAAATTCTTTTCTTTTAAAGAGAGAAAACTATGATAGCTTAAGCTGGTTTCAAAATAAACAGTTTGAAAATTCTTTGATGACATGATTTCGGCTATTTTAGTATAGACATCCCTATCAAATTCAACGATTTCGGCGGAAATTTTGAGCTCCTCTTTTGCTTGAGTTGTATAGCGACCATCACAAAGAAATACCGGAGGAAAGTGAGGAAATATCATCAAAAATCCACTTGAACCAGTAAAACCAGT
>JAAYUT010000462.1 GCA_012517485.1 Candidatus Atribacter fermentans | reverse complement strand
TGGATTGAGAATATCAACTCCAATTTCAATTAAATCAGGGATAAAGTTAAGAATGCTACCGCAGGAATGATACAGAAGCTTGGCTTTGGGAGCTAATTTTTTGAGGTTTTTAAAATATTCTTTATGATACGGCTTAATTAAATTACGATAGGTTTGAGGATTCATGATAACATTTTCAGCAGTGGCTAAATCATCCCCGACAAAAATAACATCGAGATATTCGCCGACTTCCTGCAAGAAAAGCGAGTATCTTTGTAATTGATAATGATACATTCCTTCCAATAAGGTTGTAGCAAAATCAGGGTCTATGACTAAATCCATAAGATAGTTTTCGAATCCTCGTAAGTACCAACAAGGCTCGAAAATTCCGGTATCGATCATGTCTCCAACTAGGCAAAATTCTCCTTTATCGTGTAATTTTTTGGCGGTTTCTCTTAAACCTTTTAGGTCCATACTTTTTTCTGGTTTTGGCCAAGAGTATTCTTTGAGTTCCTCTATACTTTTCCCTGCCAAAGGATGATGAACCATATCATAATAAAGGCCCTCTTGAGGCATGCGAAAGGTGATTCCAAATTCATTTCGGTAAGAGTTGTCATCAATAATCTCTTTTTGGAAAATTGGTCGAGGATGGATACCACGAGTATCAATGTTTAAAATTTGAAGCACTTCCTCATCGACAAAAACTACCTGGAAGTTTTCCATCATAAAACGAGTTTCTTTTTCAATTCCTAAAAACTTTTTTAAGTTTTCATAAGCTTTTTTGGTTAAAGTAGTACAATTGGTCGTACCCAAATCCATAGGGATACGATCAGGAATTTCTTTATTAAGCGAACGCATCACTCTTTCTCTTGAGTTCAAATTCATCCCTCCTGAAGTAAATATTTAATTAATTATATTATTCTAGTCTGTAAATACCAGAATAGATGAAAAAGGAAATTAAAAAAATTGAAAGGCATACCCCCCTGCATCCCCCTCAATGGGAGAATGAATTCAAGAATTCCCCTCCTTGGAGGGATACCGCTAGAGGGGGCAGGGTACTTTTCATCAGTTATCCTGTGTGGTGCTTTCCCGCGTGAGAATCTCATCTGACAACGAAGATGTCATCCTGAGCCCTCGTTTTTCGAAGGCGTGAGGATTTCATCTTTTTGATTCTTTTTTATAAAAACTCAAAGAATGAGATTGCCACGTCGCATAGGACGCTCCTCGCAATGACGGAGTAGGCGGATGAGATTACCACGTCGCATAGGACGCTCCTCAGAATGACTGTGTGGGAAGATGAGATTCTCACATCGTCCGGTCAAAGTCACCTGAATCCTCAGAAGGACAGACTCAGTAAATGAAATTGCCATGTCGCATAGGATGTTCTTCGCAATGACGGAATAGGAATAATTTCAAATCTCCACAATCTCCCTTATGCGAAAGGAGGAGATTCGTTTCTGTAAAAGCGATTATCATTATGTTCTGATGCATTGTTTGTCATAGATCTCTTTCAAAATTATACCTTGATCAGTAAAAAATATCCTTTTTATTTTGCCTAAAACCAGAGTGAAGATAAGAAAATAAGCATTGAAACAATTTAGTTGTTTAGGTTTCTTTATGAAAAGGTTCTTTGTTGCTGAACAATATTGTGTTTTTTACTTGAAAATGGCATTCTTTTGCGTTGATAATAAGCTTCTTTATATGCATTAATGAAAGGAACATGGGTATTAACAAACTTCCGAATAAAACCCCAAACATTAGATATTTGCTTTCCTTGTCGATAAAATTCAATGTAAGCAGAAAAAATCATTTTCTGGATTTCTTGGGGTTTAAGATAATCACCAATAATAACTGAATGAGCACCGTCAAAAAGTTTCCAGTCCCAAGTAAAAATGCGGTTTTCTTTGATCATTTTTTGAAAAAACTTCGTTCCGGGGAAAGGAGTGAGCGCCGAAAACTGTGCGATATCAATATTCAATTTTTTGGCATATTCAATTGTTTTCGAGATAGTTTCTTGTGTATCGTGAATGTTACCAAGAATAAATGATCCGAGAACCTTGATTCCATTAGAATGAAGGATTTTGATGGCTTTTTCTGAAATTTCAGTCGTAATTTTTTTTCCATAATCCTTCAGCGATCGAGGATCAGCACTTTCCAGACCCAAAAAGACCATTTTCAAACCGGATGACGCCATTTTTTTAATGAGAGTAACATTATTCATGATGGTGTCCACACGAGAAAAACACCACCATTTAATATTCATCTTGTTTTTTTGGATTTTTTCAGTCATAAGTTCAACACGTTCAGGCTGCAAGGTAAAATTATCATCCATAAAAGCGAAGCCACGATAACCATAATCGTAATAAAGATGCTCTAATTCCGCCATAATATTATCGATAGAACGGGTCCTCCAACGAAGCCCAGCGAAATTGGATGATGCACAAAAAGAACAAGCAAATGGGCACCCTCGGCTGGTTACTATATTCATTAATGGTTCTCCCTCAATTTGGGTCATCCAATATTTCCCTAAAGGTAGAAGCTCTCTTGAAGGGAAAGGAATATCGTCTAAATTCTCAGGTGGTTTGGGAATGGAGGCTTCAAATATGACATTATCCTTTCGGTAGGAAACACCTGGGAGGTTACTAATATCTTTATTTTCCTCGAGATTTTGCACAAGACGGGAAAAGGTATATTCTCCTTCACCCTTAACGATATAATCAACCATTCCCAAAGATAGAATTTCTTTGTCTCTGAAAGTAGCATGATAACCACCCATAACGGTTATGCAACCCCTCTGTTTGGCTTTTGTTGCGATATC
>JAAYUT010000065.1 GCA_012517485.1 Candidatus Atribacter fermentans | reverse complement strand
TCGTTTTATTTTCTCACCAACAATTCATCTCGTGATGCCAATTATTATGCTTTAAAACTCACTAATATGGGTTTGAAAACTATTCATAAATCCCAGATTATTACTTCTGGTGAAATATGTGCCTGGTATTTACAAAGGTTAAAGCCAAACGGGAGAGTCTATCTCTTAGGTACCAAAGAATTAGAACGTGACTTTCTTAAGGTTGGTTTTATCAGTGTTCAAAACAATCCCGATTTTATTGTGCTCGGTTTTGATAAAACCCTTACCTACCATAAACTGGAAAGGGCTTGTTTTTTTATACGACAAGGGATTCCTTTCTTTGCTACTCATCCTGATATTAACTGTCCCACGGAAAACGGTCCTATTCCAGACACTGGTTCGATGATCAAAATGATAGAAGAATCAACCAAGATATCACCTAAAATTTTTGGAAAACCTTATCCAGAAGTGATTGAATATATAATGCATCGAACCCAGAGCACCCGAGAAGATATTGTAATGATTGGGGATCGTTTGTACACCGATATTGCTATGGGGAAAAAGTCAGGTGTTACTACGGTATTAGTTTTAACTGGGGAAACTCAAAAAATCGATGTCAATAGTTCTCCATGGCAACCAGATTATATTTTTCCTTCTCTTAATGATATTGATTTTTAAATGATAGTTTTATAGTATGCTTGTTGTTTAATAAAGAATATTATGATATATTAGATTGGATTGTAATAGGCTTGGAGAATAGGAGAAAGCCTTTCGAGACAATTATTTATTTGTCCCGAAAGGCTTTTTTGTTTTTTTACAATTTTTTAAATGTTTACAGTTATCTTCTGTTTCAAATTTTTTTGTTAAATAAACCAAGGAGAACATCGTTGTGAAAAAGATTTATGATGTGATCATTATAGGCGGTGGGGTTGTCGGTTGCGCTATTGCCTGGTTTCTTTCTCGTTTCAACTTGGAAATCCTACTTCTTGAGAGAGAGCTCGATGTTTGTTGTGGCATAAGTAAAGCAAATACAGGAATAATACATTCTCGGAGCTATCTCACTCCAGAAACCGTAAAAGGAGAACTTCATCAAAGAGCCTTACCTTGGTTTCCTAAAATTGAAAAAGAACTGGATTTTCATCCCTTGGTTACTGGAGCATTAACCGTTGCCTTTAACCGGGACGATCTGAACTACTTAAAATCATTAAAAAAAATTGGAAAATATGATGATACCGAAATCTTAAGCCTACAAGAATCTCAAATCCTCGAGCCGAACCTTTCTGATCGAATAATTGCTACTTATTATGATCCTCATGCAATGGTTGTGTCTCCTTTTCGTCTTACCTTAGCTTTTGCTGAAGGGGCAGCTTTAAATGGAGTTGAATTTCAATTTAATAGGTTAGTGGAGGGTTTTGATCTGAAAAATAGTAAAAAGATCATCGTGAAAACTCCTAATGAAAATTATGAAGCTTTCTTTGTTGTGAATGCTGCTGGTCTATCGTCGACAAAATTAGCTCAGCAATCTGGGGATCAGGTTCCGACCCTTTCAGCATTTAAAGGTGAGTATATTTTACTTGATAAAGAAAACCAGGGTTTTGTGAAAAATATTATTTATCCAGTTCCTTCTTTAGTAAGTAAGGGCATTCTTGTTTCTCCGACTCCGGAAGGGAATATTTTAGCTGGACCAAACTTCGAATCGTGTTATGATGATGATACCTCGACTACCTTTCAGGGACTGAATGAAGTCAGGGCTGGTGCTCAAAAACTGATACCTCGATTTCCTTTTGATCAGACTATACAGATTTTTGCTGGCATTCGTCCTACTTTACCCGAAAGAGATTTCCTGATCTTTGTTTCTAAGAAGTATCCAGGTTTAATTCATTTGTGTGGGATTGAATCGCCAGGTCTTACAGCTTCTCCAGGAATAGCTGAATATGTAGGAGAATTGCTGATTCAGCAAGGCTTATCTTTGAAAGAAAAAGATCAGATAATTTTTAGAAAAGCTTTTCCAGTATTTCATGATTGTGATTGGAAAAAACGTGAGGATTTGATTGCCCAAAATCCCGATTGGGGTCACATTGTCTGCCGGTGTGAAGAAGTCACATTAGCGGAAGTTAAGTATGCCTTAAATATGAACCCTCCGGCTCGAACCATGGACGGTTTAAAACGAAGAATCAGAGTTACCGCTGGACGCTGTCAGGGAAGTTTTTGCCAAATGCATCTTCCTTCCATTGTTATGAATCAATTAAATATCAGTATCCAAGACTTATTAAAATCGGGTAAAAATTCAAATCTCTTTGTCGGTGAAACAAAAAAGGTGGTTAATGCTCATGCCACACCACATTAATTGTGATGTAGTCGTTATTGGGGGAGGTCCAGCAGGTATGGCATCAGCTCTATCTGCATGGAACCACGGTGC
>JAAYUT010000461.1 GCA_012517485.1 Candidatus Atribacter fermentans | reverse complement strand
TTCAAGGGTTTTACGAACATCTTCTCGAACGTCTTCTGGTTTCCCACCATGGAGTTTCACGGTATCTATTCCACCAATAAGAAGAACTTTCCCTCCCATTATCTCCTTGAGGAGATTCTTATTGGTTAAGTAACTGAATCCATAATAGATATCGATTCCCACCTCATTCGTCCATAAATCCAGGAGATGATCAGCTTGTCCACAATTATGGGCTATCACTTTCAACCCCTGATTACGAATATCTTCTGCTAATTTTTTTAGAGCTGGAAAAGCAAATTCTCTAAACTGTTTTGGTGACAATTGCGCAGTACCATCATCTCCTATAAAGGTAGCCCCTTCTAAATAAGAACTACAAAAAGCGACCTTCCCTCCTCCAATTTTTCTTGCGGTATTGAGCCAATCGATTGCTTTCTCTGAAATAATTGACAATAAATCCTTCGCCCAATCAGGACGATCGTATAAATCCATAGCAAAATTATCTGCGCTTCTTAGATCTCCAGCTATAACCGTTGGACCAATAATTCCTCCGCCACCCATCATGACACAATCAATAGCGGGGATGATTTTTCCATCGGAAAAATGGATTTCATAATCCTGGGCTTGCTTTTTCATTTCATGGTAAAAAGAAATCATTTTCCCATGAAGCCCATTATGGGTATAATCGACGGATCGAAGTTGATCAAGATTATCATTTTTCTGTAAAAAATGAGGACGGGCCACCCAGGGAGAATCATCTTCCGGATAAACAATTTCTGCACCAAAGGGTTCAACATCTTCCACCCACATAAAATCTGGATAAAACACAATTTGGTGATAGTCAGACCTAATGTTTTCTAAAATCCATTTCGCTCCTAAAAGTTGGGCTTCTAACATTATTCCCGGGTCATTGAGATAATCACGGAATCTATTTCCATAGCCAATTAAGGGTAACCAATATCTCGAACCAATATAATGCAGTACCGGAATTCGATCGGGCTGCTCAAAATTCCAAGCTTTTTTCCAGCGAGTCTCTCTTTTGATCATTTCACTATAAGGAAATTGAATATTGATCTTCTTCATATGGTCCTCCTACCGAATAATTTGAGTTACATTTTTAATCCGCTCGAAACTGATAAACCTTTTATAATTTGTTTTTGAGCAATAGCAAATAAAATAATTATTGGAATTACCGAAACTGAAGCACCGGTAATCAAAAGATCATAACGTTTTCCTTGCTGAAGTGCTAAAGCAGCTACTCCCAAAGGGAGTGTTCTCATGTTAGGTTGTGACGTCACCATTAATGGCCACCAGAGTTGATTCCAGGTCATTAAAAAATTATAAATTGCCACCCCACCCAAAGCAGCACTGGTTAGGGGTAATATAATTCGGCTGTAAATCCAGAGTTCTGAAGCGCCATCAAGTCGAGCTGCCTCCATGTAGTCATTGGGAATATCTTCCATGAATTGTCTCATTAGAAAAATTCCGAATGGACTAATACAAAAAGGAAGAATCAATCCCAAATAATGATTGGTGAGATGAATGCTTGAAATAAAGAGATACATCGGGATAACCAAAGTAGCAAAGGGAATCATAAAACCGCTTAATAATAAAAAGAAGAAAAAGTTTTTAAAGCGAAATTTAAACTTTGCAAACACATATCCCAGAAGTGAGCTGGAAAACATTGATATCAAAGTAATTCCACCCGACATGATGATGCTGTTGATAAAATAACGTCCAAACGGGAGCCTTTGAAATAGAGTAACATAATTTTTAGTTGTAAAGGTTTCAGGGAAAAAAGTCGGAGGCATGCGAACTATTTCAGTTCCAGGTTTAAAAGAAGAGAGAATCATCCAGATGAAAGGAATAATCATAATTAAAGCAACAATGATCGACACGGCATGAGATTTAACCTGCTCTTGAATATAGATTTTTCTTTTGGATACCATCGTTGTCACCTTATCCTTAATATTCCCATTCTGGTTTGAGAACTTTTAATTGAAAAATGGTGAGAATACCAACAATGATAAATAAGATGAATGCGACTGCTGAAGCCATTCCGGTTTGAGATCGAATCATACCATCATTATAAACCTGAAGTGCCATGGTATAGCTGCTATATCCAGGTCCACCCGATGCACCGCCGGTTCCACCACCAGATAAAGTCATAACAAAAACCAGATCAAATGCCTGGAAAGCGGAAATAGCAGTCACTGCGGTAATAAAAAGAAAGACTCTCCGCGCTAAGGGAAATATTACTTTCCAGAATGCTGTAAAAGCCGATGCTCCATCAATCTGAGCAGCTTCATAAAAGACTTCCGGAATGGTGTTCAAACCAGTCAAGAAGATCAGCGTTGAAAACCCAAGAGCCTGCCAGATTTCGGTAAAAATAACACAATAAATAGCCTGCTGAGGACTGTTCAGAAAACCTTGCCTGGGGATGCTGATTTGCTTCAGGAGAATATTAAAAAGTCCAAACTGGGGCTGATAAAGATAGGTAAAAAATAAACCAATGGCTACCGCAGAACAAAGAGAAGGAAGAAAGATTGAAAACATATAGATACGACCACCAAATTTTATGGCGAAAAGTGTCTTAGCAAGTATTATTCCTAAAAAAACCACCAGGCCGGTTTTTAAACCGGCATAGAGAAAAGTATTTCTCACGGCGGTAACAAAGCGAGGATCGTGAAACAAATCAATATAATTCTTTAAACCGACGAATTTACTGGCGGATGGATTTTGAACAAACCAGAGAAAAAAACTGCTTACCAAGGAATAAAGAAAAGGATAGGCAACAAAGAGGACGAACCATGCCAAGGCTGGTATAAGAACTAACCAGGGGAAATATCGAGTTGTAAAACTGCGTTGCATTTAATTCCCTCCTCCAGAGAGGAGAGTGAATCAACTCTCCTCTCCGAGAATTCATCTAAAAACAACCCCTTATTTGATTGCTAAATCCTCTGGCAGACCATCGTAATAAATAGTTACTTTCGGAACATTCGGGTATTTCGTCTTCATGGTATCAACTTGCTTATTGGAATTTTCTTCCATCTGAGTCAGGGTTTGATCAACTGTCATCTGCCCATGAATCATAGCATCAATGCTTGGCCACCAGATGTTGTAAAGCAGAGTATCCTGTTCCGGGAACGGACCCCAATACCGATAATATCCTTCTTTCATAGCAGCAATAACCGGTTCCAGATAAGCCCCTCTTCCCGTTTTATAAAATTCATGATCGAGCAAGCTTCTTGGAATTGGTAAGCCGGGGTTCTGCTCCAAAAAGAGAAGCTGACCTTCTTCGCTAGCTAGGTATTGGAGGAATTTAATTGTAGCAGCTTTTTTATCATCCTTTACGTAGGACGGCATGACGAAGTTCCAGGTATCGGAATGACTGAAGAGCGGTTTCTTTCCCTTTACAAATCCGGGTTTCATGATGAACTGGAAGTTCATATCTGGGTATGTGATCTTTGCAAAAGGCAGGAATTCTGGCCACATGAAGGCCATGGATGCTAAATTCTGAACCAGAGCGTCCATGGTGGTTGGCAT
>JAAYUT010000460.1 GCA_012517485.1 Candidatus Atribacter fermentans | reverse complement strand
TTAAGAACTTGTTGTATGGTTCCCCCTAAGTCAAAAATGAAATGGTATATGGATTGGATTCGAGAGCAAATTAAAGAATTAAAAGTTGAAGTAAAACTCAATACCATAGCAAAACTTGATGAGCTCAAGAAATACGATGTTGTTTTATGTGGGACTGGTGCCAAAACAGTGGTCCCTGATATCCCAGGTGTGGAAAAAGCAATAAAATTTGAAGATATTCTACGATGTGCCAAGAAAAATTGCGAATATTGGCCTAAAGAAAGAACAGTCACAGCAGTCAAAATTGGTCAAAAAGTTTTAGTCTGGGGGAATCATTATGCTGCAACCGATACCACTGAAGCCTTGGCATTAAGAGGTAAAGAAGTCATTTATGTAACCGAAGATAAAGAAGTTGCCCCAAATATCGAACCTATCCATCGTGAAGTTATGATGATGCGATTTAATGGTGGAAACGGTCAAGGTTTGGAAGAAAAAGCCTTCAAATTTCCAGTTGAAATTCGTCTTAACACAACTGTTGTTGAAATCAAAGACGAAGAAGTAGTCCTTATGAACGATGCTTTTGAAAAAGAAACCATTGTTGTAGATACAGTTGTTTTAGCCAAAACTGAACCAAATACTGATTTATACAGCAGTTTGTTAGCAGCTGGGCTTCATGTAGTCAATATCGGTGATTCAAAGATGGTGAGAAATGTTCGAGGAGCAATGACTGATGGTGCCAATGCTGGTTTAATGATTGATGAAGATATATTTATGAATGCAAATAATGCTCTTTCTTATGGGTTACCTTATGATGTAAAACTTCAGATGAAATGAGAATGGCAAAACAATCGAGAATGCCAACCTTTTAAGTAATTGATAGGAGAATAAGAAAGATACTTATTTTATTCGAGGTGATTTTTTTTAAAGAAGGTGGGATGAGTCACTTTGGAAAAAGAAAAATCCCGCCTTCTTTAAATGATCATTTGAAAAAAAAATTTTCTAAATGATTAAGAGGAATTTTCTGTTACCCTAATACCAAATAGATACTCAAATTTCATCACTGATCCTGGCAAACATAAGGAGGTTCTTTTTCAATGTTTAAGCTTGGTTTTGTAAGTGCTATTTTAGCCGATTTAAGTTTTGAAGAAGTAGTCGATTTTGCTTCAATTCATGAATACGCCTGTGTCGAAATGCTTTGTTGGCCAAAGGGAAAAGCCGAAAGAAGGTATGCTGGTGTCACCCATATAGATGTTAATGAATTAGATAAACAAAAGATCGATTCAATAAAAAAATATGTTGGAGAGAAGAATGTTGAAATCTCGGCATTGGGTTATTATCCCAATCCCCTTGATCCCGACCCGGAAAAAAGCAAATTTTACATTGAACACATCAAGAAAGTCATTACAGCAGCAACGAAACTCGGACTAAAAAATGTGAATACCTTTATAGGAAAAGATAAGAATAAGAATATTGAAGAAAATTTTAAAACCTTCAAAAAAGTATGGCCAGCTATTATTGAACATGCAGAGGAAAATAAAATAAAGATTGGGATTGAAAATTGTCCAATGTTTTTTACTAATGATGAGTGGCCTGGAGGAAACAATTTAGCAACCACTCCAGCCATTTGGAGGAGAATGTTTGAAGAAATAAAAAGTGATTATTTTGGCTTAAATTATGATCCCTCTCACTTACTCTGGCAGCAGATTGATTATGTAAAACCCATTTATGAGTTTAAAGATAAAATTTTCCACGTCCACATTAAAGATGCGAAAATATTTCAAAATAAATTAGATGAGGTTGGTATCTTAGCGACACCACTGCAATTTCATGCTCCGAAACTACCAGGATTGGGCGATGTAAACTGGGGGAAGTTTATATCTGCATTAACGGATATTCGATATCAAGGATGTGTTTGTGTTGAAGTTGAAGATCGATCTTTTGAAGATTCATTGGATTCACGGAAAAAATCCTTAATTTTGAGCAAGCAGTATCTTGATCAATTTGTAGTTTAAAAATAATTCAGAAGCGTCATTCCGTGGTATTATTTATTAAAAGGGGAGGTGAAATAGAATTCTATATCAAAAAATGAAGCAGGTTGTTCTTTTCAAACTTAAAATTTTAAGGAGGTTTTAAAAATGATTAAAAGAATATCGAGACTTATTGTTTTTGTGGCAGTTTTGGGATTGGTTTTTGCGTTATCAATTGGAAGCTTTGCTCAGAAACCGCCGGTAGTTGGTATTTCCACCGGCTCTTCAGGTACCTCATGGCGTAATATCATGATTGCTGCTTTGGAAGAAGTAGGAAACGAATATAAAGCTGCTGGGAAAATTGCTGATTATAAAATTGTTAACAATATAACCAATGGTGATGCAACTGAGCAAGCCAATATCTTGCGTGATTTTATTTCTCAGGGTGTAGACATCATAATGGTTAACCCCAATTCGCCTGACGCCCTGAATGGTGTTATCAGTGAAGCTCAAGATGAAGGAATATTAGTCGTTGCTTATGATGCAACAGTTACAGCTCCGAATGTGCTCAATGTCACTCTTGATCACTATGCTTGGAATAAGAAAAATGTTGAATACATTGCTTCAACCCTTCAAAAAGGTAATGTTATCCAAATTTATGGATTGGATGGGCATCCGGCCAATAATGAAAGAATTCGAGCAACTGATGACGTTCTAAAGAACTATCCGGATATTAAGATGATCGCCAATACCACCGGTTATTGGGATCAAACCAAAGCCAAGGAAGTGGCAACTCAAATTATTGGATCAGGTCAGCAAATCGATGGAGTTATAACTCAAGATGGCGAGGCTTATGGAGTTCTGTCTGCTTTCCTTGATGCCAATAAACTTCCGAAAGTCATGTTTGGAGATCCTGGGACGGCATTCTTTAAAGAATGGAAAAAATTAAGAGATCAAGGTGCCGACTTTAAAGCTTGTACTCAACCAAATCCTCCTGGTATTGGTGGAACAGCCTTCCGAATGGCTTTACAACTCTATAACGGAAAGAAATTTAAACCAGGGGTATTAGTTGACAATACTTACTTCTATAAAGTTAGTATGTTTATTACTGATGAAAATTTTGATGTGGGTTGGGAACTTTTAAAAGACAAACCCGATGATTATTTGTTAAGTGAAATCATGCCAGAAGAACAGGTTGCTGAGCTTTTTGAGTAAAGGGGAATTGTTCTAAAAGCTGATTTATCAGTCAAAAGGGGAGGTCAGCATTTTGGACCTCCCTCTTTGTAGATGAAATAAGAAGAATATTGTTTTTTTATATTTTTATAAGGTGAGTGATAACTGTGCTGGTTTTAGAAGCCAAGGGGATTAAAAAAAGATTTGGAGGAATTATTGCTCTTTCTAATGGCAATTTACGATGTTATAAAGGAAGGATCACTGGTCTTTTAGGAGCAAATGGTTCTGGAAAAAGTACTATTTCCAAGATTATTACCGGTGTTTATTCTGCCGATGAAGGTGAGATAATCTATAATGGAAAATCGGTGAAATACCGAAATCCCAGTGAAGCCAGGAAAGATGGCATCTCCATGGTATTTCAAAACCTTAGTTTAGTCCCAGATTTAACCGTGTGGCAGAACATCGTCTTAGGTGCTGAACAAAAAAACGGCTTTTTTTTAGATAATAACCATGCCAAAAAACTCTCAAAAGAAATTTTGAGCCAACTGCTCCCTGATTTAGATATCAATAAAAAAATAAATGAATTGAATCCTGGAGAGATGCAAATTGTTGAAATAGCCAAAGCGATATCTGAAAATCCCCAGCTTCTCATTCTTGACGAGCCAACTGCAGCTTTAGAACAAGTTCAAGTAAAAAGTCTCTTTCATTCCATGAGAAACCTTGCAGAGAGAGGAATAGCTATGATTTTTACTTCCCATCGTCTCTGGGAGGTTATGGAAATTTGTGATGATGTTACTATTTTTAGGAATGGAGAAAATGTAGCGAATATTGATTTTGCCAAAGACGGACGAGATCCAGAAAAAATTGTGAGCTACATTACTGGAGAAATTCAGAAAGTATCTGGTGAAAAAAAATTAACTGTAAATACGAACGAAATCGTCCTTAAAATAAGTAACTTAAATTATGGGAAGGTTTTAAAAAATATTTCTTTTGAATTGAGAAAGGGAGAAATCTTAGGGATTGGGGGACTAGCTGGTCAAGGACAGAACGAACTGATGTTAGCATTAGCAGGAAGTTTTCCTGGTCTACGTTGTGATGCAACAATTATGGAAAATAAAATTCGATTGAATAAACCAGCCAACGCAATAAAAAATGGAATTTTACTGGTTCCTGGTGATAAGCATTTAGAAGGCTTATTTTTAAAGCATTCAGTATTTAATAATATGATTTTCCCGAAAATGGGAGACCAAAAACATCCATTATTTGTTCCTTTTAAAAAATATCGAAATGAATGCGATCAAGTGATAGATATCTTGTCAATCAAAACTTCTAATATTGATATGCCGGTTGAAACCTTATCAGGTGGAAACCAGCAAAAAGTTGTCGTTGGAAAATGGTTATCTTTTGATACCAATGTTCTCTTGCTGGCTGATCCGGCTAAAGGAGTTGATGTAGGAGCAAAAAGAGATCTCTATCAATTTATTGTTAATCAGGTTCGAGATAAAAAAATGAGTGTTATATTATATGCGAGTGATAATGAAGAACTCATCCAATATTGCAATAGAATATTAATCATGTATGAGGGCCAGATCGTCGCAACGCTCGAGGGAGATGAAATTTCTGATGAAGCCATTGTGTCTTGTTCAATGAGGATAAAATAACAGATAGGGCGTGGAGAAGAAGATGAGCAAAATAATCAAAGCCCAACAAAGAACTTCCTTCATCAAAGGTATATTTAAGCCTGAATATTCCAATTTATTAATTCTCATTATTATGTTTACGATAACCGCAATTCTACAAAAGAATTTTTTTGAAGTTAAAGCTATTGTTCGTAATATCAACGCTTTTATGCCATTAATACTTCTTACCATGGGTGGAGCCGTTGTTATTATATCTGGCGGCTTAGATCTCTCGGCAGGTTCAGCACTCTCACTTTTTACCTGTGTCTTAACAACGGTTATGAAAAAAAACGATCCGGTAACCGGTATTTACGCTCTGTTTATTACTTTTGGGGTAGCAATTTTAGTCGGAGTTGTCAATGGAATTGGCATTGGATATTTAAGAATTCCTCCAGTTATTGTGACTTTCGCTACTTCTTATATGTGGTTAGGAATTGCTTTATTCTTACGACCGACTCCTGGAGGGGAAACGGTAGATTGGTTTAAGGGCTTTTATAACCTGAATGCCGTGCAAGGAGCCCCAGAAATTCTAAAAAAATTTGGGAATTATATACCGCCGGCTTTCATTCTGATTTTAATTGCTTGTTTTCTCTGGTTTATTATCAGTAAAACAAAAACTGGACGCTATATTTATGCAGTGGGAAGTAATAATGACAGTGCATATGTCAGTGGAATTAATACCGCAAAAATCCAATTGATGGCGTGTATCATTAATTCAGTTTTTATTTTCTTGGCCGCTTTATTTTTTGTTGGTCAAAATCAATCAGGTGATGCTCGGATGGGAGATCCCTTGACCTTAAGAGCTATTGCCTCAGCAGTAGTTGGTGGAATTGCATTGACTGGTGGTCGCGGAAGTGTCTATTTTGCTTTAGTAGGAGCTTTGATCATGAGTTTTGTGAGTAAGATTATCTTTTTTGCGAATATTCCCAATGCTTATCAAACCTTAGTATCTGGTTTAATCGTAATCATCGCCATTGCTGGACCAATAGCCTATACCTTGTATAGCAAGGAAAGAGTTTGAGGAGAAAATAAGAAATGGGAACCGAACTAAATCGACAGAAAACAATACCTTTCTTAATTTTTGAAAAGTATAAAAAAGTAGTAGTTGCTTTTATCTTAATCATCCTTCTCTTTCTAATTGGTGAAATCATTTTATCCAATTTTTTAAGAATAGATCAGATTCTTTTGACTTTAAAACTTGCCTCATTTACTGCTTTTTTTGCTCTTTGCCAAATGATTGTTATTGCTTCCGGCGGTGGCGGTCTTGATTTGTCGGTCGGGTATATGGCCACCATGACGGCAGTGTTCACTGCCAGTATCATGGATGGTCAAAATGGAAATCTTTGGATGGCAATTATAATTGCTTTAGCTTTTGGAATTGCTGTTGGCCTCTCCAACGGATTATTAACTGCCTATTTAAAACTTCCACCTTTAGTCGTTACTATGGCTATGGCAAATATTCTCCAAGGTATTATTAATGTCTATACCGCAGGTAGAAATATTACTGGTAAACCATCACCCATCTTAACCATTATTGCGGCAAAATCAACCGGTAGTTTCCCGAATGTGGTGTTTATCTTAATAGTTCTCACAATTTTTGTTATGATCGTACTAAATAAAACCAAATTAGGTATGATTCTTTTCGGTGTAGGTTCCAATGAAAGGACTGCCTATTTAAGTGGTTTTAATGTTAAATTAGTGAGATGTATTGCTTTTATTATTAGCGGAGTTTTAGCTAGTCTAATAGGACTATTATTAATTGGAAATATGGGTATTGCTTTCAAAGACATGGGTTCGAATTATGTTATGCCAAGCATTGCTGCTACCGTGGTTGGGGGTGTTTCTTTAACCGGTGGCGATGGGAATTATTTTGGCGTCATCCTCGGAGCCATCTTTTTGCAAACACTTACTAATCTATTGATTGCAATGGGGTGGGGAGATGCCGGAAAATGGTTAGGATTTGGAGTCGTCCTCTTTGCTTTACTCATTGTGTATGTAAGTAATCGAAGAACTCGGTAAAAAAACACTCATCAATGATTAGGACATTTACAGGGTTGACCCTCGTGCTGCTATATAGCATCAGTTGAGGATGAAAATACAGTTCAGAAATCAATTTCCCCCTTTAGCAAAGGCGGTTAGGGGATTTGAATTTATTTCTGCTCCGTCATTGCGAGGAGCGCCCTCTGCGACGTGGCAATCTCATTTCATACTTTTTTAAATAATGAAAAGATGAGATCCTCACGCGGGAAAGCACCGCTCAGGATGACACCATTGTAAAACAATTACTGTATTTACAAGATAGGTCATAAGGATTTTATCTGTGATCGCTGTTGACAAGGTGAAAAAATATTTTTGGACTTTTTAGGAGAGATTATTCTATGTACCAAATTATTGCCGATTTACAT
>JAAYUT010000459.1 GCA_012517485.1 Candidatus Atribacter fermentans | reverse complement strand
TACATTTTTTTGTTTCGCCAATATGGAAGCGTATTGTTAGAGTATTTCTCAACTTTGTTTTAATCTTCCCCATAGCGATGATTATAAAAAGATGGCACTGTGATGTTATATATACAAATACTATTACTGTTTGTGTGGGAGCTCTGGCATCAAAAATTATAGGGAAAGCTCATATTTGGCATATACATGAGATACTTTATAAGCATCAAGGCATTAAATTTGATTTAGGAAGCATTTTTTCAATTTTGTTAATTAAGAAGTTGTCAACAATGATAATTACTAATTCAAAATTTGTTGAGAAAAAGTATAAACCTTTATTGCCAAACAAAAAAATCAAGGCTGTTTATCAGCCTGTAAATATTTGTAATTATATACCATTAGAATTTTATGAACTTAAGAAAATGATTGAACAGGAGAGTAGTTTTAAATGTGTTATTGTTGGTTCTTTGCATATTGGTAAACACCAAGACGAAGCTATTCAGGCTATAAGTGTATTAGTTAAAAAAGGGTTAAATATTAAACTTTATATAGTAGGTTCAGGAAGACCCGAGTACCAATTATACTTGGAAAATTTAATAACAAAAAATAACTTAAAAGAAAATGTGATACTATTAGGATATATAGATAAACCATTTTTTATAATTGAACAAAGTGATGTTTTTTTGATGTGTTCAAGGGACGAAGCTTTTGGAAGAGTTACGATTGAGGCAATGAAATTAGGGAAACCGGTTATTGGTTCAAGAAGTGGTGCAACTATTGAATTAATTCGTGAAGGTTTTAATGGTTTATTTTATAATCCAGGTGATTTTGAGGAGCTTTCTCAAAAAATAACAATACTATATGAGAATCGAATTTTTTTAAAGCAATTAGGTGAGAATGCTCAGAAATGGGCTACAGAATTATTCAAAGAAGATAATTACAAGAAAGATATGGTTTCGATTATTAAAGAGGTTATAAAATTTTAACAGTTTGTAAAAGTGATTAAAATTTATTCAGTTAGGATAATTTTAATTATAATTTTATAGTTTTGAGATATTTTTTTTAAGAAATAAACCTAATTGAGATCTTGAATCTTTAGTTTTTTTACTGATAGGATAGTAAATTTATTTTTATAGTTCCTTGTTCTTTTTTGTCAATCACCGATATACTTTCTCCCACAAATCCCTTAAAAACAAAATTTTCCTCTCAATCCAATTCAAATTCTCAAGATTCCATTGTATGGTTTTTTCAATTCCTTTCTCAAAGGAATAGGAGGGTTTCCAAGCAATATCGCTTTTAACTTTTTTTGTTTCAAGTGAATACCGAAAATCATGGCCAGGGCGGTCGGTAACAAATTCAATTAAGCTTTCTGGTTTATTGATAATTTGAAGAATGGTTTTAACTACATCAATATTCTTTCTTTCCTCTCCACTTCCTAAGTTATATATTTCTCCAATCTTTCCCTTTTCAAAGATTTCAAGGATTCCATTACAGCAATCTTCCACATACAACCATTCACGGATATTTAGCCCTTGCCCATAAACTGGAATTTTTTCATTCTTCATTGCTTTATAGATAATAACCGGGATGAACTTCTCAGGGTATTGCCAGGGACCATAGTTATTACAGGGACGAATAATTATGGCCGGGAGTTGATGAGTACGGATATAAGATTTGATAAGGAGATCGGTAGCAGCTTTGCTGGCAGAGTAAGGAGAACTGGGATTGAGGGGCATATCTTCAGAAAACTTTCCTTCGAGACCTAATTCCCCATATACTTCATCGGTTGATATGTGGATAAATTTTTCAATGTTATGTTTTAATGATATGTCAAGTAAGATTTGGGTTCCTTTGATATTGGTTTCGATAAAGGGAGAAGCATCCTGAATACTGCGATCAACATGGGATTCGGCAGCGAAATGAATAATTGAGTTTATTTTTTCTTTGGAGAGGATTTCTCTTAAGGAGTTCCGATCGGTTATATCGACTTTATAAAAAGTAAGTCGAGGATTGTTTTTCCAATCTCGTAATCGTTCCATATCGCCGGCATAGGTTAGCTTGTCACAGACAATGATTTCGTAATCGTTATGATGTTTTAATACATAATCAACAAAGTTTGCTCCAATGAAACCAGCGCCACCGGTAACTAGTAGTTTCATTTTTATCTCCTTTTGGTTTATAAAATCAATTTTAATAAATGAACTCTATCTAAAGAGAGTAGAAAATACTTGATTTTTTTAGTGATTTCAAATCCCCCTCACCCCCTTTTCTAAAGGGGGTAGTTGATAAATGAATGAAGAAATAAATAAAACCACAAATCCCCCTCACCCCCTTTTCTAAAGGGGGAAACTAGACATCTTGGATTACATATTGTTTAATTCTCCCTTTGGACAAAGGGAGATAGAGAGGAATCGATAATTTTTTTAAAGATATTTTAAAATGGTCTCAAGAACTCCCTCAATATTTTCATAGACTTCACGATCTGAAAATCGAAGAACAAGAAGTCCTAATTGATTTAGATATACGTCTCTTTCTTTGTCATATAATTGTCCAGTTTTCTGATAATGTTGTCCTCCATCGAGTTCAATTATTAATTTTCTTTTTGGACAATAGAAATCGACAATATAATTACCAATGGTTTTTTGACGATAAAATTGGAGTCCATTTAATTGTTTCTTCATGATATGGGACCAAAGCTTTTTTTCTGCTTCGGTCATGTTTGTTCGTAAAAAGCGAGCGAAATTTTTTAAATTTTTTTTATATGGTAGCATTTTAACTAAGATTTTATTTTATTCTAATTTTATTTTTCAATTATCAATAGAATTATTATAAACAATATTTTATTATGTCAAATCCCCCTCACCCCCTTTTCTAAAGGGGGAAACTAGACATCTTGGATTACATATTGTTTAATTCTCCCTTTGGACAAAGGGAGTAAGAGGGATTCGATTAGGTAGTAAAAATAAAATTCTTTCATTCCATTTTATCCTCTTTTGCTAAAGTAGTAAGATTAACAAAATGGATTATTTAAAAGTCAAATCCCCCTCACCCTCTTTTCTAAAGGGGGAATGAACTCATTTATAAATAAATTAGAATAAACACTCAATCCCTATTTCTTTTTTTGAATTAAAAATTCTTATTTCTCCCTTTGGCTAAAGGGAGTAAGAGGGATTCGATTCTTTTCCAATTCTTTCAAATCCCCCTCACCCCCTTTGCTAAAGGGGGAAATGAGTTCATGAGAGGATTTACAAGAAATAATAATTTAATTATCTACGAATTAGAAGGATAATAAAAGCTTAATTCTCCCTTTGGACAAAGGGGGGAGTTGATAAATGAATGAAGAAATAAATAAAACCACAAATCCCCTACGCCCCCTTTTCTAAAGGGGAGAAAATTCTATGAGGAATACTTCACTGTTTTTATAAAACGAAGAGTTGCTTCTTGCCAGGTGGGTATGGATTTTCCGATTAAAGTTGATACCTCTGAGTTATCAAGCGCAGAGAATGTTGGTCGTTGAGCAGGTGTTGGGAACTCAGAAGATGGCACAGGAGTAAGTTCCCCAGTCCAACCGATCCTATCGAGAATAAGTTGAGCCCATTCATATCGGCTACAGTAACCAGAATTTGAGAAATGATGAAGTCCAGTTATTTTTTCTTTAAGAAGCTCGAAAGTTACATTCGCAATATCCACTACCGATGTAGGAGAAGAGGTTTGATCGGAAACCATTTTGAGAATCGAGTTGTTTTTTGACCAGGAAAGGAGTTTCAGGGGGAAGCTGGCTTGGGGATTTTGTCCAAACACCCAGCTCACCCGAAGTATTAAATAATTATTAAAAATTTCCTGAACCGCTTTTTCTCCTTCCAATTTACTTTTACCGTAAATATTGATTGGATGAGTTATATCAGTTTTAAGGTAAGGAGAGTGCTTCTTTCCATCAAAGACGTAATCAGTGCTGTAATGAATAAGAAATGCTCCATATGATTTGGCGCATATGGCTAAATTCCGAACTCCTTCACAATTCACAGCATAAGCCATGCGAGATTCAGATTCGGCACCATCGACATTATTATAAGCAGCGCAGTTGATAAT
>JAAYUT010000458.1 GCA_012517485.1 Candidatus Atribacter fermentans | reverse complement strand
TTTATCTTTCAGCAATAGGAGCTTCATTATGGAATTGAAATCATCTTATCGGATCAAGATCAATCTTCTTCCTAAAAAATACAGAGTAAAAAAGACACCCAACTGGATACGAATTCTTTTTTTCACTTTAACTGTTGGAGTTACCTTTTATTTTCTTTTTGCTTATACAATAAATAATAATCGAGTCCAAATATTAACGACTCAGATCGAATCCATGACTGCAGAAATAAAGTATCTGCAGGAACAAGAAAAGAAAATGCAAGAAACCCAAAAACAAATTGATGCTATTCAAAAAAGAATTGATATTGTTCGATCTTTAATTACGAGAGAGCCAGACTGGTTGAAAATTGTGAATTCGATTGGGAATAGTATGCCAGATGATGTTTTTCTTAACTCTGCTCAGTTTACCGGATCCCAAATTACTTTTTCAGGAACATCTCAAAGTATCTTTAGTATTGCTCAATTTATTGAAAGTTTAAGCCAATATCAGGATTTATTTGCTAACGCTGAATTTCAATCTCTATCATTGAAGGATAGTTTATATGATTTTAATTTAGTGCTGGAGCTGAAAAAACATGAATCTTGAAAAATACTGGCCACTCATCTTTATTGCCTGGTGTGGAGTCATTATTTTATTTTTTTATATGGTTATGACTTCACAATATCAAATCATAGATACTCTTGGCGATCAGAAAAAAACCCTTCAAAATCAAATTACAGTTTTACGAAAAAAAGTGGGAAACTTAGAGCAACTTCAGTTTCGCTTAGAAAGCTTAAAAGCGACTGCTTTTGTTTTGGAAAACCGACTTCCTGAAGAAAAAGAAATACCTAATCTCCTGATTACTGTGGAAGATGCAGCTTTTCTTTCTGAAACAGAAATTCAATCCTTAATTCCACAAGCATTGGTTTCGAACGAAGGATATATCGAGGTTCCATTTAGTGCGAATTTAAAGAGTTCTTATTACAGTATTCTTTACTTTATGAATTATTTGCGCCGGCCTCCACGGCTCATCCAGGTGAAAGATTTTAATTTTAAAAAGGACAAAGCCGAAGGAACTTTCTTGGTTCAGATGAACCTATCTACTTACTTGCTGGCAAACGAGGGAAGAAACCAATGAAAACTATTGAAAAATATCTCCAAATTGGATTTGTAGCAATTCTTGCTTTTTGTATTTATTTAGGTTTGAATGTCTACGATCGAACCTTTGCTCCTGGAACCGATATTGAGCCTATTCCTGCGTTTACCCGCCCTGAATCCAATGGTTTGCAGTTCGAGCCACCAAAAATCGATAATAACGAAATATTTTTAGTTGCCTATCAGAATGAATCGATTTCAGGGATGAGAAATATCTTTCGACCACGTTTGGTGCTGGCTGAAGCCCGAAGTGGTAAGGATGATTCAAGCATTCCATTAGCTATCGGTGGTGGCGACGAGATCGTTACAGTTCGAGAAAGTACAACTCAAAACCCTCAGCCGAAAAATGTTGTCGCTGAAAAAAAAGAAGAGCCATTACCTGATATTGTCATGAAAGGAGTTGTTCTTTCTGACAATAAACAGGCTATAATTCTTAGTGTGGATGGAAAAATAGAAATTCTCACCTCCCAAAAGCCCTTGCAATCCGGTTTCGAATTGGTTAAAGTATCTAAAGAAGAAGCCGTATTGGCCTATAAAGGGAGGGAGATCACATTAAAATTTTAAAATTTTTCCAATGCTCAATTTGTATCCTTCTATTTATATTATTCTTCTTTTCTTGTTCGTATGCTCTTGAGCTAAAAGATTTTTTCTATAGGGCTGATAATCTTCAAATCAAATTAACTTTTAAATTTGATGGCCAAGTTACTTGGGAAGAAGTGTCGCCCGATCCTTATCATGTGGCTTTGGATGTTGATGGAGCAGTAAATGCATTATCCTTTTCTGAACGACCAATGAATATCGGCTCTCTGAGGAATATTATGATTCGGAGTTCCGAGCAAGGTATTCGAATTTGGTGTGAGCTATCCCAACCGATTCAGTATGAAATATTTGACGAGTCAAATGGGAAACTGCTGACCATCCTTTTAAAAGGGCCTTTTTCTGGTTTTCAACCACAAGAAAATTTGTTTTCTTTTGATTTCCGTGATACCGATGTTCGGGATGTTTTAATGGCTTTAGCTAAATCAGCCGGAGTCAACATTGTTGTAGACGATTCGGTTGAAGGAAAAATATCACTGGCATTTGAAGGGCTTTCTTTTGATCAAGCCTTGGGGTATATTCTAAAAATGAGAGGCTTAGAGCAAGTAAAATTAGGGAATAATATTATTATTGGAAAGAAAGAAACTCTTGAGGAGAATTTTGATTTATTAAAATCAAGAAGATTTACTTTAAAATACACTGATCCTGACACGGCTGCATCAGTTCTATCAATGTATATTCCTGAGCCCAACCGAATCTCCAAGGACCCTGCAACCCGTAGTCTCTTAATAAGGGGAAGAGAAGATGAACTTGCAAAAGCCGAAGAAGTGTTAAAGACAATAGATGTAGCTTTGGAGACGAGGATATTTCCACTCAATAACAATTTATATGAAGGAAAAGATGAGCTGGATCGAATTGTCCAGTTGGTTAAAATTATTATCCCCGATGATTCCAATGAGGTCGGGAACAAGAATGGCAAGAGCAGAATCAGCTTAAATTATACCCTCAACGAGAATAAAGCTATGAGCGATGAAAATGTTAAGATTCCAGTTGGGAACCCCTATATAGTGGTAAGGGGTACAAAGGAAGAGCTAGATGCAGTGGAAGAGTTGATTTCCAATATTGATCGCAAGCTTCCTCAGATTATGATAGAAGCCAAGATTGTTGAAATCAACCGTAAGAAAACTAAAGATTTGGGAGTCAGTTGGTTTATTGGTGATCAGGAAGGACAGATCTCCTTCGGTGAAATGTCTTTAGGTGGAACCATGGAACGTCAAGATTTAGTGTCAATTAAAATCCAAGCACTGGAAAAGAAAAACTTAGGTCGATTAGTTGGCAATCCTCGAATTTTAACTTTGAGTGGAAAGACAGCAGTTATCAATGTTGGCGAAAAAATTCCTTATCGGGATCTTGAAGTAGATAAAGATGGAAATTTATTACCTGGCAAATTAAAATGGCTGGATATAGGTATCAAGATGGGGGTCACTCCTGAAATAACTCATGATGGATTCATAATCTTGCATGTCTATCCCAAGGTCAGCTCATATTCTGAACGCGAATATGTAGTTGCAAGCTTAGCATTTAAAGATCCACAGCCCAGTGAAAAATCTGCCGATACCACTGCTCGATTGCGAGCTGGGGAAACCCTGGTGATCGGGGGGTTGATCAAGAGCAGCGACATCGAGAGAATAACTAAAATACCTCTTCTGAGTGAAATTCCTATCATTGGGGAACTTTTTACCTTACGAAACAAAACTCATGAAGAAACCGAACTCATTATATTTTTAACTCCAAGTTTAGTGGCTTATTGAGGAGGAGGAGTAATGAAAAAGTACTTCATATATATTTTATTCATTGTAATGAGT
>JAAYUT010000457.1 GCA_012517485.1 Candidatus Atribacter fermentans | reverse complement strand
CCTACTCTCAAACCAATCATCGAAGAAATATGGAAACACGGAATTCAAGTTCTTTTTTACGCCGAAGGAAACTGGGATCGACATTTAGAAACTTTTCGGGAGTTACCGGCTGGTAGCATTATCTACCATGTTGACCGAGGTAATATATTTTTAGCCCACCAAATTTTGGGCGACAAGTTTTGCCTAAGTGGCGGAATACCTAATGATCTTTTCCATCGAGAACCCGAAGAGGTGATTGCTTATTGCAAAAAAGTAATTGATGGTGTTGCCCAAGATGGAGGGTATATAATGGATGCCGGAGCTATTATTCAAAACGATGCTCGGGTTGACTGCATCCAAGCACTCACCAACATTACCCGAGAATACGGACAGTATTGAGGAAAAGGAGTCATAAAATGGAAACCCCGCATCTAAAACCTAGTCGTATCCCTGGAGTTTTCCTCCCTTGGGACGAAGAAAGAAAAAGAATTCCTCAGATCACCGGAGACGAAGCAATAGTGCGCGAAGTTTGGGAAAATATCGATTACCTCGCCTGGACTTTTATCTGGCATATTCTGGTTTCATTTTAATACCAAACAAAGAGTTTCTAAAAATTCGTAAAAATTAGAATGCGTTAAGGGCATTCTAATGACAAAAGCCAGATAAGATATTGTTTTTTTATCTCTAAAGGGAATTCAGTTAAAGAATAAACTTGGTTTTTTTCTAAGTATCCATCTCGTTTGTTTAGTTATGTTAAAATGAGCACGGGTGACTAAAATTCAGTGGAATTTCAAGAATCAAAAATGGAAAATTTATCAGTTATTCCGGTTATTAAAAAATTAATTCAATTACAAAATTTGGCAGTATTAGGCACTTCCAATGGAGACAATCCCCATTGTAGTATAGTCAATTTTTCGGCTACTGATGATTTACAATCAATCGTTTTTGCGACGAACCGCTGGACGCGAAAATATTCCAATTTGATAAATAATCGTCGTGTCTCACTCCTGATTGACAATCGGTCAAATCAAGGGAGCGACTTATATCGAACCGTAGCAGTAACAGTTTTTGGAAATGCTCGAGAACTTGCTTTGGAAGAAAAGGCTCCTTTCCTTCTTCACCATCTCATTAAACACCCATCGCTGGTTGAATTCACCGATTCTCCAAATTGTGCACTTATTTTAGTTGAAGTTGAAAGGTATCTTGTGGTTCAAAATTTCCAAATAGTCACCGAACTTAATCCACGTTCTTTAAGTGAATCAAGCTTATAATTTAATTTATCCAGTGGTCATCCGGTTGGTTAAGGTCGTAATCATTTATAATTTGGAAATGAGAAACCTCCTTCCGGTCTATTCTGTAAATACCGTGAATCGTGAACAGTTTAAAAATCCACCCTCATCCTCACCTTCTCCCATCAAGGGAGAAGGAATTATTCCGTAATTTTATTTTTTTTCTCTTCTTAACTCTTAGTGGAAAAGGGTCTAGTTGAGCAGCAATCATTTTTTAAAATCCACTCTGAAGAGAGGATTTTAAAAAATGAACAATCAAAAAGGAAATAAGACAATATTAATTAAAGGAGAATAGTATTTATGATTGAAAAAGATTTAGCTCGAGCTTTTCTCATAACTATGAAAAAAATCCGAATCTTTGAGGAGGAAGCGGTGAAGTTGTTTGCTGCCCATGAATTGCCAGGGTGGCTTCACAGTTATATCGGTGAAGAGGCCGTCGCAACAGGCGTTTGCTTAGCTTTAAACCCTGGGGATTATATTTCCAGTACTCATCGTGGTCATGGTCATTGTATTGCTAAAGGAGTATCTCTTAGGAAAATGATGGCTGAATTATATGGCAAAGAAACTGGTTACTGTAAGGGAAGAGGTGGATCAATGCATATTGCTGACTTTTCCATGGGCATGTTGGGTGCCAATGGAATTGTGGGAGGAGGTATTCCCATAGCTACTGGTGCCGCGTTGGGGAGTCAGATGAACAAAGATAACAAGGTTACCGTGTGTTTCTTTGGTGACGGGGCTTCCAACCAAGGTGCTTTTCATGAATCCCTCAATTTAGCTTCGGTTTGGAAACTTCCTATTGTATACGTGTGTGAAAATAATCTTTTTGCTGAGACCACTCCACAAACCGATCATCAGGCAATTCATAATATAGCTGACCGGGCAGTGGCTTATGGAATGCCAGGGGTAATCGCTGATGGCATGGATGTTATTTCAGTCTATAACGTTGCCCGGAAGGCTATCGATAGAGCTCGGTCAGGCGAAGGACCGACCTTGTTGGAAGCAAAAACCTATCGTTATCGTGGCCATTGGGAAGGCGATCCTCAGCCTTATCGGTCTAAAGCCGATATCGAAGAATGGAAAAAGAAAGACCCCATCATAAACTTTGAAAGGTTTCT
>JAAYUT010000456.1 GCA_012517485.1 Candidatus Atribacter fermentans | reverse complement strand
TGGCCTGGATGTAACATGGATTGAAGCTCTCGCCTGTAATATCCCTGTTTTAAGTCCGCAATTAAAATACCTTGATTTTGATTATTCAGACCTGGGGGTTGTTCCTGAGAATCCTGAGGACGCTTTATTAAAAACAGAATATATGATTAAAAACCATGATAAATATAAAAATTGCAGGCATGCAGCTATTAAACAACTTGATGCAAACAATGCAATCATGGAGAGATTAATGGCTGTTTATGATTCTGCTTGTTAAGAAATTTGTATTTAAAAAAGCTGGAATATTGTTGGGGATGTTTAAGAAATTATTATCGAGGATTATTATATAAAGTCCGATGACAGAAGTTATGATTCCATTAGGCCGACCGGAGATTTGTGAAGAAGATATTTCCGAGGCAGTAAGAGTATTGAGAACCGGGATGCTTGTGCAAGGCATTGAATTACAGAATCTTGAAAAAGTAGTTTCTAATTTTAGTTGAATGGGCAAAGCCTTATTTTATGCAGTATCCCTTACCAGTAAAACATCTATTAATCATAAAATAATCACTTATGGGATTCGAGATTTATTTGAACGAAATAAAAGGCAAAAAGGTATTAATACTTGGGGGACTTGGTTTTGTTGGCCACAACCTAATAAAGTTCCTGATTGATAATTATAGCTGTGAAATAATATGCATTGATAACTGTATTAATAGTTCTCCGGCGATCCTGAATGGTTATTTAGATAAAATTACTTTTTTAAAATTAGATGCAGAAAAGTTAGAGGAATATGAGGGTCATATAATTTCATCGGATTATATTTTTAACTTAGCCTGTATCCAGGTGGCTCATTCTGCAGATGATCCTCTTGAAGATTTGAGGGTAAACGCATCTGTTAATCTCAGGATTTTAGAGTTTATCAGAAGAAACAAAGTTTCTGGCATTAAGAAGTTTGTTTATACATCATCCTGTTCAGTATATGGTCATTCATCCAAACTTCCGGTTTCGGAACAGGATAATATAAAACCGCTTAGTCACTATGCGGCTACGAAATATCTTGGAGAGCGATATACTATACTTTATAACAAACTTTTTGGCATTCCGACTACCACTTTAAGGTATTCAAATGTTTACGGAGTTGGACAGAATGCAAACAATCCCTACTGTGGGGTACTAGGTATTTTCATTAAGCAAGCCTTGACCGGAGATTCGTTGACTATAATCGGGGATGGTGAACAAACCCGAGATTATACTTATATAACAGATGCTGTTAAAGCTACAATCTTAGCTGCAGTCCATAATGAATCAACCGGGGATACATTTAATATCGCCACCTGTAAAGAAACCAGTGTGAATCAATTGGTTGACATTATTAGATTATTTGTGAATGATTTATCTGTTAAACAAATACCGGAAAGAGACATTGATAACATTAGGAGGAGATTGATTGACATAGAAAAGATAAATACAAAACTGGGGTGGGCACCGCAAGTGAGTTTAATTAAGGGGATAGGACTTACACTGGATTGGTATAAAAAGGAATTAAATATTGTTTAACAATGAAAAAGTATTGCAAAAGGTGTATTTATGATGAAAACACGCCTTCTATTGAATTTGATAAAGACGGAATATGCAACTATTGCAAAACAATTGATAATTTGCATACTCAATATAAAACAGGAACACCGGAAGGTGAAAAGGAACTGTATAGAATCCTGAATGAAATAAAGCTTGCTGGACAGAAAAGAAAGTACGATTGTGTTGTAGGTATCAGCGGTGGTACGGATTCTTCATATTTGCTGGCCAGGGTAGTTGAATGGGGCCTTAGGCCCTTGGCAGTACTATATGACAATACATGGAACAGTTCAATTGCGACCGAAAACATAAGGAAAATAACATCACAGTTAAAAGTGGATCTGTTTACATATGTGGTCGACAACAAAGAAGCTGATGATATATTCCGATCCTTTATGTATGCAGGAGTCCCCGAACTGGACAGTTCTACGGATATTGCAATTACTGAGGTTCTTTATATGGCAGCAGCCAAATATAAGATAAAATATATTTTAGAAGGTCATTCTTTTAAAACAGAGGGAATCGCTCCTTTAGGGAATAATTATTTTGATGGGAAATATGTTGAAAGTATACATAAAAAATATGGACGTCAAAAACTGAAAACTTTCCCTAATTTGACCTTTTACAGGTTCATGAAATGGATACTAATTAAGAAAATAAAAAAAGTAAGGCCTTTCTGGTATATTGATTATTCGAAGGCAAGTGCCCGAGAGTACCTTAAATTAAAGTTTGGGTGGGAATACTATGGAGGCCATCATCTTGAAAACAGGATGACAGCTTTTTTACACACTGTCTGGTATCCTCAACGGTTTAATTATGACGCAAGAAGTTGGAGCCTGTCTGCGGCGGTGCGGTCAGGACATATGGATCGTATCGAAGCTATTAAAACCTTTGAAACTCCTATTAAGCCGGATCAGGAGTTAATAATATATACTAAAAAACGGTTAGGATTGAACGATACTGAATATGGAAGAATAATGAATGGGGAAAAAAGGACACACAGAGATTTCAAAACTTATAAAAAAAGATTTGAGAGATTAAGGCCGTTATTTAAAATTTTAGCTGATGCAAATTTGGTTCCGATGAGTTTCTATTTGAAATACTGCTTTCCCTTGCCATCCGATAGAAAATGATTACAATAATTGATTATGGCATTGGCAATCTCG